>CAIUKX010000653.1 GCA_903899795.1 uncultured Flavobacteriales bacterium | reverse complement strand
CCTTTTTTTAGAAATAAAACTTTAATTAATCCGAAATCGAAAACTAAAGCTAGGTTAAAGAAAGTGATGAATGAGTTTTATACTTTAAGACAAAAAAAAATAGGTAATCATCCTGATTTTAATCGTTTAGTCATGATTCATCATTTTCATGCTGTGATGGTTGCTTGGCAAGAAATGGCATTCTATTTTAATCTACATATTTATGATCCAACAATGGACCGAAGATTGGTTGAATTTTGTTTATCCGTTCCAGATCATTTTTTTAAAGATTCTGAAAATGATCGTTTATTAATCAGGAAAGCTATGAAGGGAATACTACCCGATGAAGTTCGGTGGAATAAGTCAAGGGGATTACAAGCATCTGATGTACCTATAAGGGTAAAGGGGATATATGAAGAAATGATATGTTTAGTTGAAGAATTTGAAAGTTCTATGTTGATAAATGAGTATCTAGATATTGTGAAATTGAAAAAAATATTATCTGATCTTGAATTTATGTCAACTAAGCCAGAATATCATAAGTATTTAACCCTTTTTTTTAGAGGTATTAGTGTGGGTTTTTTTATTGAAAAAAACAACAAAAAATAGTAAGATAATAAATATATAGTTAAATTTGCCTAATCTTAAATGGTTGAATATATGGAAACAAAGAAAGAATGGTTAGCGCCGGAAATAATTTCTGAATCAATTAAAGGAACTGAAAACGGTACTGATGCTACTGCTACTGATGGAATGGTTTGGACAACTCCAGTTAGTTGATTTTTGATTTTAATACATATAGATAACCAAATAATATTATTTGGTTATCTATATGTTTTCAATACACATGTATTAACGTTATATCAAAAATCAACACGGAATTTGCTGGAATCCCTTGTGTTCCTTGTGTTCCGTATGCCAGTGCTGATGGTATGAGTAATTTACCAACTCCACCTTCTTTGAAATAGGGAATTCCTTCTGTCCAGCCTTTGATAACATCTTGAAGTCCGAAGATGATGCCAGTTGTTGCACTTTGGTCGAACACAGTACCGTCAATCATGTATCCTTTGTAAGCTACTTTTACCTGTGAGGTAGCGGTTGGATTAACTCCTGTACCTGCTGTTGTGATTACATAATACAATCCGTCGGAAGTTTTTGTCGCTGTCAAATTATGATCAGCGATATATTTTACAATAATATCATCGTCTTTTTTAGCTTGAGCTGCTGCTTTTTTCTTGGCGCAAGAACCTGTAATAAGGAGTATTGCTAAAAGGGGAATCCAAAATTTCATCGTTCACTATTTTTTTACGAAGATAAATAATTATTTAACCGAGTACCAACCTTTTCATTCAATCATTTGTTAATTTATACAGCTTATTTGCCTTTCAACAAATAAAAGACGACACCCTATTTTACTTTGTTACTTTTGGACTTTAGTAGCATTCAATAGAAAACAATAAGAGAGACCTATGTACAGTATTGAAACAAATGAATTGACCCATTCGTTTTCTGAAAATGAAAAAGTGGTAAATGCCATTAACCTTCAGGTTCCCAGTGGCTCAATCTATGGCTTTTTAGGTCCCAATGGGGCAGGGAAGACCACGACTTTGAGGTTGATTTTAGGACTCATTAAAAAACAAAAAGGCACCATTTCTATTTTGGGAAAAACGTTCGAAGAAGATCGTTTGGGGATATTGAATGCTATTGGCTCAATGATTGAATCTCCATCTTTGTATGGACATTTAACAGCGAAAGAAAATCTTAGAATTCTTCAGAAAATTTATCAATGCCCAAAAGGCAGGATTGATGAAGTACTCGAAATCGTCGACTTGACAAATACCGGAAAAAAGAAAGCGGGGAAATTTTCATTGGGTATGAAGCAACGTTTGAGTATAGCGATGGCTTTATTGCACAATCCTCAATTATTGATCTTAGATGAACCGACGAATGGATTAGATCCCAATGGAATTATAGAAATTCGTGAATTGCTCATCAAACTCAATAGAGAACAAAATGTAACCATTGTTATTTCCAGTCACTTGTTGTCGGAAATTGAAAAAATGGTGACCCACATAGGAATTATCAACAAAGGTGTACTCTTGTTTCAGGGGTCATTGGAAGAGTTGCATCAAAAACAATCGCTGACATCTTCGATTAAATTCGGGACGAATGATCCTGAAAAAACTAAAGAGATCTTGAAAAAACATGAACTTATAGCGGTTGTCGAAAATAACTTTGTGGTGCTCCCGATTATAGATAATCATTTGATTTCGATTCTGAACAAAGAACTGGTAGATGCTGGAATTGAAGTCTATCGAATTGAGGTAGTGAAAAATGATTTGGAATCCATTTTTATGGATCTGGTGAAATAATAAATCGAAAACACTTACTTGAAATACGAAAACAATGAAATTGATATACAGCTTACAAAGTGAATGGTTAAAGACAAAAAGAAGTGCGGCATCATGGCTGTGTTTAATCGGTGGATTTTTCATCCCACTCATCTATTTATTATATTTTCTGATCAAACACAAATCGATTATATCCACTGGAAATGATGGATCTGTGTGGGAAATGCATTTTCAAATGTTATTACGGAACATGAAGGCATTTTTGTTGCCTATGGGTGTAATCATGGCGAGTAGTTTAATTACTCAAATGGAATACAAAAACAATACTTGGAAACAATTGTGTACTACTCCTCAAAGTATGACCACTATTTTTATTGCGAAATTTATGGTGATTGTATTGATGACGATCAAATTTTTTCTTTTTTTTACGATAGGAGTTTTGATTTCTGGATATGTACCATGTCTAATTGTGAATGGAGAATTGCCTAAGGAGTCGTTGCCTTACATGTATTTGATTGAGGAAAACTTTAAAGTGTTTGTACTCTGTCTTCCGATCATCGCAATTCAATATTTGATCAGTTTAAATTTTAAGAATTTTCTGGTTCCTGTGGGAATAGGTTTGGTTGGGCTTATCGGAACAATGATTGGGTCATCGTGGGAGAAAATTTTTATCAGTCCGTATGCATTTGTTTTCTTGGATGCAATTTCAAACCCTAGTAATATTCACATTTATAAAGTCTCACTTGTACATTTTGTAATTATAACTGGAATAAGTTATTGGTTGTTCTTGACGAAAAAGGAAAAAGGATGAAATTAAAAAAGGGAAGAAACGAATTCCTTCCCTTACGATATAAACTAGAACATACTGAATTAACCTGCGATTAAAAAGTAGGTGAGAAGTAAAATGTCAATTGCAATGCTCACAGCTGTTGCTGTAAGAATCCATCGCATGGGTGCCACAGCTAATAAAAGACTCAGTGTAACCATTGTTGGGATGATAACCAAAGAAAGTGTAAAAGCACTTTCGACTGCTTTGAACCCAGTTGTAATTCCTCCCATACAACCTACTACAAGAATAATGATGCAGATCAATCCGTGACGATTTGCGTTTAGTTTTCTGTCAAATTCTGACAATTGTGCTCCCGTTTCCATAACTTTTAATTTGATACAACAAAAGTCAAGTTAATTTGTTTTTTGTAGCAGGACGGTTGTCAGTTTTAAAACTGATATACATCATACGGTTTATCTGATTTAATTTTGTTTTTTTTATTAGCAGACTAAAGCGATAAGAATCAAAATAGTATCGGTTAATCGATCTTGTTTTTATAGAAAAGAAGCTGTTTTAGGTAGAAT
>CAIUKX010000652.1 GCA_903899795.1 uncultured Flavobacteriales bacterium | reverse complement strand
GAACTTGCAAATTGAGCTTTAATATCTAGAACATCTGCTAATGTTATATTTTCAGTGATTGAGAAGTCAAAAACAATCCGCGCATGCACATTCCAATCTTCGGAAACGGGGATATCAATTCCCCCGAAAAAGCTCTGGAGTACCGTAATAAATATGGTGTCGACGGAATTATGATAGGACGGGCGAGCATCGGATATCCTTGGTTTTTTAATGAGGTGAAACATTTCATGAAAACAGGTACACATTTGACTCCTCCTGGAGTAAAGGAACGTGTGCAAGCAGCCAAAGATCACTTAACCATGAGTGTTAATTGGAAAGGGGAAGGATTGGGAATTGCCGAAATGAAACGTCACTATACCAATTATTTCAAAGGGATTTCCCATTTTAAAGAGCACCGCTTAAAATTAGTGACCTCGAACGATTTGACAGAAATTATGGATCTCTTGACCATGTTGGAAGAAAATGCCGGAGATTTTGAGTTTTCGCTATAGGCGCACTTCTAATCTGAAAATTTCGTTTTGTCAGGTTGATTACGATCAACCCCTACAGATTAATTAATTTCCTTGTTTTTCAGTTCAATCCACATCGACATGTATTTTGTACTTGCTGCGGTATGATGCATCAGCATAGATCCTATAAAATTCTGTTGACGATGTTGCTGCAGATGTTCAGCTATTTCCTCTATCTTTTGAATCAATCGCTGCTGCAATCGTTCGCGGGGATAGAATTTTTCTATGATTTCAAATCCATTGGACTGAGCAATTTTCCATTTTTCAGCATTGGTATACAACTCAATTGCCGCAGCAGCAATTTCTTCAGGGGTATTTACAATCGCCCCGTTCCAAGGCAATTCTCCATGCATGGATTCTGCCCCGATGTCCGTTGTTACACTCGGTGTACCGCATTGCATGGCTTCCACCAATTTTCCTTTGATCCCAGCACCAATCCTTAGCGGGACCAGACAAACACGTGCTTGTTTCAATACCAGACCTGCATCCTCGGCTCGACCTTTCACCAAAAATCGTTCCTTAGAATTGTGTAAATCCGTTACTTTTTGAGAAGGATAAGCTCCATAGATATGTAATTCAGCTTCAGGTAATTTTGGATGAATCAAAGGCCAAATTTCTTCTTTCAAAAAACGGACAGCATTCCAATTCGGTTCGTGTAAAAAATTACCGATAAAGACAAAATGTTGACGCGCTTCAAAAGCTGGTAAACACTCTTGTTCTTCCGTTGAGATTGGATTTAATTGGAACGGTAAATGAAGCAGTAAAGCTGGATCTACCTTAAAAAATCGTTCGAGCAATTCCATTTCATAGGAAGAAATAATCAGTGACAAATCACAGCGAAGAATACTGGCAATTTCCCGTTTTGCAATAGCTGAAAATAAATTTACTTCCTCGAAATTTCGCTGTTCCTTGAATGCTTGCTGACGGGCGGAACGCAAACAGTGTAAGTCCTCTGTATCCAAGACCCGTATAGCATCCGGGCATTCTTTAACAACTCTCCAGCCGAATTGTTCCTCAATCATAAAGCGATCAAATAAAACCATTGTCGGTTGTAATTCCCGAATAAAATGATCAAAACCGGAACTGTTCAATTCAATCGATACTTTTTGAATTCCCAATTCCTGAACATCGAACATAAAATCACTGTCAGCAGCAGGGCTGGCAAATGTAATTTCTGCTCCAACAGTCAAAAAAGAACGAATCAACTGCAACATTCGGGTACCGGCTGCCGAGGAATTTGGTTCAGGCCAAACGAAACCGATAATCAAGATTTTTTGAAAAGGTTTTATGCTCATCTAATTGACTTCTTCAAAAAGGAGATTGACATTCGGATCGAGTTTCAAACTTTTCACTTCCTTCACTATTTTAAACTTAAACGCCTGATTTTTTGAATTCACCTGAATGGTTTTAACTTCAGAAGTATTGTCGGTATAAACGATCTCAACTTCCAATGGAAAATCAAAAACAACTCGTGATTTTTGAACTTGAGATACTTCTCCATGACAAACATTAGAATCATTTTTCCATTGAACTTTTAATTCTGGATGCCCTTCCTCCTGCAGCCACTGGTGAAAAAAAGATGCCAGATTCATTCCAGAGGTTTCTTCCATAACCCGAATAAAATCAGCCGAAGTTGCGTTGCTTAATTTGTAGTTCGCGTAATAGTTCCGCATCCCTTTCCAAAAGAAATCATCCCCTATTTTTCTTCGTAGCATGTGTAGTACCCATCCTCCTTTTTGGTACGAATTGGCATTCAATAAGAACATCAAATCCTTTGAAATAGTATCAATGACAGGGATATGATTGTGTCTGTCGAAGCGAATCACCTTTTGCCTGTCTTCTTTCAATTGATCTTGAAACGGTTTCACTCCTTGTTTTTCTTCAATGTATAAATTGGTACAATAGGTCGCAAATCCTTCGCTCAGCCAGAGGTGGCACCAGCCCATTTCCGAAGCTGAATTTCCAAACCATTGGTGAGCAATTTCGTGCGCGATTAAAGTTTCATCCGTACGTTTTCCTGTAATGCTGTTTTCATCGTAAAAGATACAACTTGCATTTTCCATTCCTCCGAAACGTGTTGTGGATTGCACATTTGCCAATTTTGAATAAGGGTATTCGCCGAAATGATGAATAAAAAATTTCAAAATCTCCGGAGCTTGTGCCAAATCGTAAAATCCTTCCGTTTTGTTTTGTGGATAAACCCAACTCGAAACCGAAGTATTTTCGACCTGTCCAGCTTGTTCAACATTAAAATCAGCCACACCGATCACCATTACTTTTGTCGGAATTTCAACGGAAGAATAATATTCGACTAATTTACGCTGATGTGCTTGCTGAACTTCCATTTTCAGTTCTCCATTCGCCACAACTTTGTAATGATTAGGAACTTCAACTCTGAATGTAACTTGTGCTTTATCCGACGGGTGATCCACACAGGCAATCCAATTTTGTGCCCGGTTCGGCCAATTGTCTCCAAAAAAGGTTCGGTCGCCGAATTTGTTTTTACTGATCACTAATCCATCTTTGGGAATTCCCTGGTAGACAATCCTATACTTTTTGATCTGACCGGCACTTATCGGATCAGTTTGAATCGTGATTTTTGAATTGGAATGGGTATATATCAAATCTTTATCACCTTCTTTTAATTGAAGAATTTTCATCCCTTTTCGGTCTCCATCCTGATCTTTTAAATCAAGCACGAAAGAAGTTGCCGGTTTTAGAAATCGAATTTTGATCATTTCAACAACCGAAATCTGATCGCTGGTGTCGTTCAATTCAATACTAATCTCATATTCCTGAACGTCTATTGATTCAAATCTCTCCTTGTAATCCTGTGCAAAGGAGGAACTGAAAAGGAATAAAAAAAAGAAAAAAATAACTTGCTTAATCATGAAGGCAAAAGTATAAAAAAGCTACCAATGAAGCGGAATTGCATAGTAATTCGAAGCTTTTCCTTGCGGATCATACCAGATCGTTTCGCCGTGCACTTTTCCATGGAGGTAGCTTCCCTGTCCCTGAATCACTCCAGAATCGTGATACTTCACCCATTCTCCGTGCAACTGCCCGTTCACATACATCGCTTTACCCTGTAAATTTCCATTTTCATGGTATCTCAATAGCTCTCCATCGGGAACT
Organism: uncultured Flavobacteriales bacterium; assembly: GCA_903899795.1. Lineage (GTDB taxonomy): Bacteria > Bacteroidota > Bacteroidia > Flavobacteriales_D > Crocinitomicaceae > CAIUKX01. The sequence continues at coordinate 11,772 of CAIUKX010000652.1, read as the reverse complement.
CCATTCACATAAGTAGATTTCTTTGCCAACTGCCCATTGGGATGATATTCTAGTATTTCACCATGCCATTTTCCATCGACAAAGTTTGATTTCTGCTGAATCTTTCCAGTAGTCGGATGATATTGAATAAATTCTCCATTGAAACGGGTTTTGAATGTGGAATCAGTATAAAATGTACTGTCTTTTTCATTATAAATCTGAGAATTTCCTGTCAATGAAATCCCTAAAAAAAATAAGAATAAGTAAATTGTCTTCATCGTTTTTTGTTTTTTTTAAATGTAGTAAAAAAATTGTTAAATCTACTCGACTTTCTCGAGTTATTGAAACCAATAATCAAATAATTCCAATATATTTGTTTGTAAAAAACAGACTGATTTTTAATCATTTATACCTACTTATATGGAATTTACTGTTAGCGCTATAATTGAAGCTCCCGCTTCAGAAATCTACAATGGTTGGCTGGACAGTGATGTCCATAGTAAAATGACGGGTGCTGAAGCAATCGTCAGCAATGAAATCAACGGAACTTTTTCTACCTGGGATGAATATATTTCAGGTGTAAATCTGGACTTGAAACCCGGTTATATCAAACAATCCTGGCGTACCATAGAATTTGAAGTGTCTCAACCGGATTCAATAGTGGAAATTACCTTTGAGGAAGTAGAACCTAAAAAAACAGTAATCACTTTACACCATAAAAATTTACCTCTACAAGATATCCAGTACAAAAAAGGCTGGGCCGAACATTATTTCGAGCCAATGAAAGAGTATTTTGAGCAGTAATTGAGACTTTAATTAATTCGATAACAAAGAAGCATACTTCAACTTGATCTGCTCCATGTAATCGTATTGCTTTCTCAAAGCAGCAGCACTTGCTTCGTTGTTATTTGCTTCAGCTCCTTTTAATTCTTTATCCACCAAATCCATTCTATCGTTGATAGCACCTTGCACATCACCAATAAATTGTGAAAAAAACATTTTGAAATAGAAATTACCTGCATTGTCTATATTTTCATACAATGGAAATGCTTTTTCAATTAACTCTATTTTTTGACGAATGATGTACGATGTAAAAGAATTCAACAAATCTATTTTATTGTAGCCATCAAAATAATTGCTTTTAAATGCACTTTCAAAATATGGATAAACATCTTCTCCTCCATTTGCACCATATATTTGTGCGATGGCAACCTGAACTTGAGCCGATTTTTCATTTTCCAGATTTTTCGCCTTCGACATCGCTGTTACCGGATTCACCTTTCCCAACCCAACCAAAGCCGAATACACCACCAAATAAGATTTGTCATTTTCCATACGGTCAATGAACAAACGTTCTGCATCTTCTTTTGGCAAATTATCTTCCAGAAAATACAATGCTTGAGTCCTTACACTGGAGTTAGAATCCGATACAGCCATTGTTTTAATCAATTCAACCATTTTAGCTTTCGATTCATCTTTCAGGTTACCGCATCTTTCAATGGCCAAAGAACGAATGTGCCAGAATTTATCTTTCAAAGCATCCAAAATCAATTGTTCAGGATTCTTGTTTTGGATGGTTGATCCCTTCATAAAACCTTCTTTTCTGGCTTTATAATTCTTCGCTAAATAATATTGATTAACGTATTGATCGATCGGTTTTTCTTGTCGGATTTTCCCCAAAAGCATTTGCTGATCATCCACAATTACACAACTCAACTTTCCTTTGTATGGCAAAACAAACTCGTTTGTCAAAGCATCTACAACCACTTTGTGAACGTGTTTTCCTTCATCATCATACACCGCAATGTGCATTGGAAGTTTAAAAAGTGGAGATAAGTCTAGGTTCTGACTTTGACCAATTGTAACTTTCACGGTACTCGCTTCTTTATCATCTACCTGATTGATGTCCAGAATAGGATGTCCTGAACCAAGGTACCATTGATTGAAAAACCAATTCAAATCTTCCCCTGAAACTTCTTCAAAAGCCAATCTTAACTGGTGAAATTCAGCAGCTGTATATTTATTTTTAGTCAGGTAAACATTGATTCCCTTGAAAAAGGCTTCATCTCCCAAATAATTTCTCAGCATGTGCAAAATTCTTCCTCCTTTTTGGTAGGAATGAGCGTCAAACATATCTTCTTTATCCTCGTAATTGAACCAAACCAAATTGTGGTAACCATCCATTTGTCCACTTTGAAAATAGTTGTCAGCCTCACCTTCTGCTTGGTAAGCTGCCTCGTCCAAACCGTGACGGTATTCATCCCATAAATACTGAGAATAATCTGCAAACGATTCGTTCAATGTTAAGTTCGACCAAGACTCCGCTGTTACCAAATCTCCGAACCAATGGTGAAACAATTCATGGGCAATCGTAGATTGATGATTGTAATCCATCATTTCACGATCGGTTTGATAAACGAAATCACCAAAGACAACTGCTCCTGTATTTTCCATCGCTCCGGACACATAATCTCTTACAACAATTTGAGAATACTTGTCCCATGGATATTCCACTCCTAATAATTTTGAAAAATATTTGATCATTTCCGGTGTTTCTCCAAAAATTGCTTTGGCACTTTTTTCCCATTCCGGTTCAACGTAATAATTAACCTCCATTTTGGTTCCATTCGGACGAGTATAGACATCTTTTACGATTTTAAATTCTCCCACTCCCATCATGAATAAATAGGGTGCATGAGGTAATTCCTGCTTCCAATAATCTGTACGTGTTCCATCTCCGTTCACTTTCGAACTAATTAATTTACCATTCGACAGCGTTGTGTATTTGTTATCTACTGTCATGTAAATTTCCTGCGTTGTCTTTGAATTAGGCGAATCAATTGTTGGAAACCAAACCGAGTTCGCCTCTGTCTCACCTTGTGTCCAAATTTGTGGCATCTTGGTTTTATCTTCTCCCAACGGATTTATGAAATACAATCCTTTATCCGAAGAAATAGCGTGACTTCCTCCTGTTTCTCTGTCTTCCGGTTTTGCTATGTAATTGATCTTAACCGTATAATTTTCTGAGGCTATATAACTTCTGTCCAATTTGATTTTCAGAACGTCATTTGAGTATGTATAGGTCAAAGGTTTATTGTTCAATGAAACCGCATCAATCTGCATTCCTTTTGCATCTAAAATCAAAGAATCGGAAGTGTAAAAATGAGGTTTGGCAGTAAGGTATTCCACCCCTTTCATTTGTGATTTCGACCAATCAAAACTTACTTCCAGTTTGGTGTGAATCAAATCCGTGAAAACTGTTCTTGTTGCTCTGTAAACCGGCCGAGTTTCAGGAATTATTTCTTCCACTTTATCCGTTTCCATCGTAACATCATCTGTCAATGGCGGTAGTATATTGGCAATGGGCATTTCTTCCTTTTTATGGAAAATTTGACAACTTGTAAATGTGATAAAAGTGAAACTGAAGAGGAAAAACGTTCTTTTAGTCATAATCAAGAATTTGAGATGACAAATCTGACAAAATATTTTCAATTCTTGTTCAGAAAATGTAATAAAGAAATTGTTTGTGTTATTTTTGTCAAAAAGTTGATCTATGGAAAATCGTGTTTGGATTATTGATGAAGTAGAAACCAGAAGCAGTGGAGGATCAGTTATCAAATGGGATAACGAACGTTTTTTTACCTTGACTTATAATGGAAAAGACTTCTTTGGTGAAATTCTGGAAGAAAAATCCGAGGATCATAAATTGAAAATTAAAATCAATCACCGCGTTTTTGAGATCAAAAAGAAAGGTGAATTGGATGATTTGATCTCTGCATTGGGATTGGATATTCCTAAAATTCGAAAACTAAAAGAATTGCAAGCTCCAATGCCGGGAAGAATTGTGAACATCGCAGTTACGGTAGGACAAAATCTGGAAGTTGGCGACGAAATCCTTTCGCTGGAAGCTATGAAAATGGAGAACGTTTTGAAAGCTGAAGGAGTTGGTACTGTAAAAGCAATCCATATCGCTACAGGTAATGTCGTTGATAAAGGAACGGTTTTAATTGAGTTTGAATAATACCATTTTTACCACTTTTGGAAAAGTAAAAATTTAGATGAACGAAATATTTCTTATATTTTAGTGTAATCAGACACTTATCTCCATAAATTTCATTTCAAACAAGTAATTCAACCAAGGTTCGACCAGGGTTTGACCAGGGTTCAACTAGGGTAACTGTATACCTAAAGTATACCTACTCCATTGGAAAGCTTTCCTCACTGTATGCATCATGTATGTGTGAGAAATAGTTCTGATCTTAAAACTGAGAAACTACAAAAAACAGCACGATAATCATCAGAAAAATACAGTAGAATAAAGACACAAACAGTCACATCTAAATAGGATATCTATCCATAAATACGGCGATAGTACAAGATGTAAACTTAACCCTTATAATGGAGAACTGATAAATGTATTTGCTCTGGCAATTTTAATCCTCAGCCTCCAAAATCAGGATAAATCCACCACCTTCGTTCATCTTAATTTCCAGTTGACTGGCGGATGTAACTTTATCTTTTGTGATTTCAATACCCGTTGGATTTGTCTCGAAATGAGCATCAGGAGCATCTGAACATCTTTGAAGTTTGAAATTTTGTCCAACAGTTAAAAAGGATAAATCGATTGAGATTGTTCTTCCTTGTTCGTTAGTGATTCCTCCGACATACCATTTGTTTCCTTTTCGGCGTGCAACGACCACATATTCCCCGATTTTTGCATCCAGCACTTTTGTTTCATCCCAGGTTGTCGGCATTCCGCTGATGAAAGGAAAGGCCGGATGATTGTTGTAATTTTCAATCAAATCGGACGCCATTTGAAGCGGACTATACAACACAACCATCAACGCCAGCTGATTACTCACTGTACTGTGAACGGCCGAATTTCCTTTGTCCAAATCGTTCCATTTTACCCGTTTTTCAGCCTGGCTTTTTTCCAAAATATCAACTATCCCTGCCGTATAATCCATCGGTCCCGCCATTCCTCGCGTGAACGGAAGTGTACAGGTGTGCGACGGAGGATTTCCCTCACTCCAAGCATTCCATTCCATTCCACGAACGGCTTCGAAAGTCATCAGATTCGGATAGGTTCTCCCCAATCCCGTTGGGATCACAGGCTCGTGAACATCCAGCATGATTTGGTATTTCGCAGCGACTTCCATGACTTTGTTATAGTGACGCACCATGTATTGACCATGATGATGTTCGGTTGTTGGATTAACAGGACCGGCATACCCTGTCTTTACGTATCGAATTCCTAAACTTTTGTAAAAAGCAAATGCCTTCTCCAGGTTCTTTTCGTAGGAAATAATATCTCCGCCTGTCTCATGGTGACCAATGATTTCAATTCCTTTGCTCTTTGCGTAGCGAACAACTTCCTTGATATCAAAATCGGGATAAGGCGTCACGTAATCGAATGCGTTGACTTGTCCCCAATTTTCCCAGCCGGTATTCCAGCCTTCGATCAAAACGCCCTGAATTCCTTTTTGGGCTGCAAAATCGATGTAACGTTTGGTATTTTCTGTTGTGGCTCCGTGATGTCCTCCTTTCATCCCCCAGGTTGAAATTCCCAGGTGCATTTCCCACCAAATTCCGATGTAGTTGATCGGCTTGATCCACGAACAATCTTCTATTTTACAAGGCTCATTCAAGTTCCAAACCAAGGAAGATTCCATTAATTTTCCGGCAGAAGTCGTCACACAAACCGAACGCCAAGGCGTGTAAAAAGCTGTCGATTTCTTTACTGCCGAACCATCTGCCCATGGAACAAGGTTGACTTTATACGACAAAGGATTCGCAAGATCTTGCTTCAAAGTCATCGTCGAATAGTCATCAACTGCCGCTTCATAAATGGAGATAAACGTGTTCTTACTTGTTTGCATCGTAAACGGAGCTGCTACATGTGTTGCTTCTCTCAAGGTAGAGTGCGTAAACAATTTTTCCAACGTATTGTAATCTGCCCAGATCCACCAGCATTTATAATTATCGGCAAAGTTAAACCGGCTTTCTTCACTCATGATTTGAAGTGGTTTGTTCACTTCGGGAAAATGATAGCGAAAAGCAAAACCATCGTCGTACAGTCGAAATTGAATTTCCAGTTTTCGATCCTTTTTCAGATCTTTCAGAAACACTGTCAACTCATTATAATGATTCCGAATGGAACTATATTGACCCCAAACCGGTTTCCAGGTCTCATCAAAAGTCGTGGTTTCGGTCTTAACGATTTCGAAAGAAGTTAAACTGTCATTTTCACTCAATACAAATCCCAGGCTCGAAGGTCGAATTATCACTTCTCCGCCATAAGAAACTGTATAGAATAGCTTATTATTCAACAGTTCCATCTTGAACATAAGCTTTCCATTGGGAGAAGCCAATGCATTTCTTTCGGATGCCAAAAGAAGGGTTGGGAAAAGAAGGATGAAAAATAGGAAGACCTGTTTCATGTGACTGTCGATTAGAAAACTCTTTGCACAAAGATATTTATTTCAATGAGGATGAGTGTATAAAAAATTTGAATGATCGTGATAGTATCATATGATACGATCATGACTTTTATTCATTAATTACTAACTCATTAGCTGTACTGTTTTTTTTGATTTCAGCAGAAAGCAAGAACAAATTATTTATTTATTGTGGATTTTGGTTAGATTTAGAACATTAATAATGAAAATAATACGAACTAAAATACTGTGATTATCGCATATCTTAGAAATGGGGATGGATAGGCGCTATTTAGTAACGGATATATATAAGTTATGCGTCATTATAAACAACGACAGTGATAAACTTTAAACTAAAAGACTTTGACAAAATAGTTCCAGTGGGACAAGAGCCTGACTTACGATTAAGTTGGTTTTGGTTGACAGACGGAGACCTATGGTTAACTATTGGAAACGAAACAATTTATGAATATTCCAAAGAAGCAATAAACAATTTCGGAGACAAACCAACACCTTACAATGACTATTATTTAGTACGATTTATTGAAGATTTTACAGGTGTTTTTGAGAAGATAAGGGAGACAATTCCCCAGAAATTTTACGACTTGACAAAAGATTTAAAGAAATTCCAATCTGATACACAGAAGTGGCTTGACATATACGACACAGACGAAGACGATTATAGCGATTTTTATTTTGAAGAATATGACAAATTAATTTCTTGGACATTTCAAAGGACGTTTGACTCTGGACACTTAATTGGCGGACCGCATTTGTCTTTTTTTCGAAGAAACGACAAAGTGAGAGTTGTTTGGGAGACAGAGCATATATTGGAAAATGGTATCAGTTTGTGGACAGCGAAGGACGGTAGTTTTGAAATGGAATATTCCGACTTTGTAGATAAAATAAAAGTATTTGGTCAATCTTTTTTTGCAGCAATGGACAAACAAGTTGAGTTCGCTGTAGCTAAAGAATGGAGTAACATTAAAATAGACAAGCAAAGATTGGTTGAAGAACAAAAAGAAAGGAAAAATAAGTTCTTCTCAACTCTTCTGCTACTTGACCAAGAGTCAACTGACAAAACCAACTGGACAGAAGTAGAACAATTGTTTAACAGAATGACAAACGAAATAACGAACGCCTAACATCACCTTAGCGAAACGTTAGCCTACTGCTTCCCCTATTTCACCCGCACCCCAATCACATTCGGAATCGGCCAGAAATGATCGTTTTTATCGTTAGCATACGTATTGGAAATATAACTTCCCACTTTTTCGATTTTGGTGTCTCCGGCGTTGATGTACAGACTGGTTTCAGGTCCGCCTTCGAGGTAAATCGCTGCATTGATTTTGAACGGAAAGGACAGCATGAATCGGATCATTTCGTTGTGTGTGTAAGGCGAACGTGTGAAGACAAAATAAAGATTTCCGGAAATGTCCGTTGCAGCGACGATCATGCTACATGACTGTTTTCGCTTGTTCCAACCGATGGGCTGACTGTTGCAATCAATCATCCGTAATCCCTGGGCAATACAATAATAACCGGCTCTTACCGAATCCATCGGATAGCATTCCAAATCGAAAATTTCAAACTTGGACTGCAGGCTGTCCACCGGATTAAAGCAAAGTGCACTTTTGTAATTCGGATGGACCGTTCCATTATTGTGGTGTTCGAAATTTCTCAAAAATCCTTTGCTGGTCAACATATTCCCCACATCATACATCCCTGCATTTACTGCAATGTTCAAGTCGAATGAATCGGCCCAGGTCGCTACTGTTTTGGCTTTTTTGTCGTGCTCCGATGCTGTCAATAATACAAATTCGACGAGTTCAGGGTTTATTCTGACTAAGCTCAATTTGGAATCATTCACTACTGAAACTTTGGGAGCATCTGTCTCGCAATAATCAATTCCTTTCGCTAACTGTTTCCAGTTGAAAGTCATTGTTCTTAGCGTATCTACTTTTAGAGAATCAGTTCTCAACGTATCTTGAGATCGACCAACCGTAACAACACCCAGAAAGAAAAAGTAAAAAGCAAACGTCGTTTTAAATTTCAGCATTCCAATCAAATCGTTTGGGTTTGAAAGGAAAGAGATCAAAAAGCTCGCCGGAATAATAGAATTCGTAGGAAATAGCTCCAAACGAGTGAACTTTATCATAAATTGCAATACTAGAACCTCCCACTCTCGGATTACTCTTTGGAACGGACTGCGGATAACCTACGTTGAACAAAGTTGCCAGAATTTCCGGTCTGTCATCAATCGGGAAACCTGCTCTTTCCCACTGCATTTTGACTTGCTTCAGGAAAATAGCTGCATACATGTACGAATAAAAGTGATTGCGGTAATCCGTCAAACGATCAATTCGTTCGGTCAATGTATCAGATGTATTGTAATCCAAAAAGGATTCATATTCAGGACCTAAATAATAGACCGATGAAGGATCTTTCAAGTGCTTTTCAATATTTTTCGCTGTCAATTCTTTAATCCCTGTCACACCAAACGAATACTGTGATTCCACCGAAAGAATTTTCATCGGGCGAATCCATTTTTTGAAGGCTTCACGTTTGGAATTGAAGAGACGAATTTGCTCACCCACCAAGCAGGAAACAATCAAACGAGCTTCGACTCCTGTCATTTCTGCTACTGAATCAATCACTTTTTGATCCTTCGCACAGGCAATTTTGAAATCATTCCATTCGGAAATATTCATCCAGTCGAAAATACTTTCCTTGGTTCTCTTCGGCCGGTTTGTATACTTCGATTCCCGATATCTTTTGACTTCAGCCTTGTAACGGTTGTTTTTTCTCAAATACATTTCGCAGGCACGAATCATCTGCATCGCTTCTTTTTCATTGTGACTTTCTTCCAAAGCGTGCATGATATACGCTGCATTTTTGGGATAATAGCGATTCAAAATCAAAATCCGGTGATAGACATCAAAATCCTGAATGACAAAATTCGTTGTATCTTTTTTCTGGCGAAAATCCTGATTGTACTTGTCCTTAATGGAATAAAAATAACGATCGTTCACATCGATTTTCCCAGGATCATTCGTTAAATTGAAATAATGAGCCACCTGAATTCCTACTAACCCCGCACCAATCAAAGCAAAAATAGTCATGAAAGTAAAAAACGGAATTTTGAACCACTTGGAGCGAAAGAATCTTTTCACAATTAGATGAATTAAAAATATGGGTACGAAAATAGAGATTATTATGAGACTCAAGACCACAAGACACAAGATTATCTTCGATGCTGCTTCGCGGTTTAAGACTTTACTCCAGTATATCACCTAAACTTTTTCTCAATTTGACTAACTCTGAAATCCAATTGACTTTAAATCAAGGATTCACCTTTCATTAGTCTTTTGTCTTACGTCTTGTAGTCTTAATATCTAAAAAATGTATATTTGTCAAACGGTATAGTCTTTGATTCAGAATACCTTACATTAAATGATTTGCGTTGATGAAACTGTTTTCTTTGTTTGCTTTATTATTGGTCATCGCTTCCTGTCAAAGCAAGCCGAAGAAATTGATTCCACTGGAAAATCTGAAAATACCGCTTCGGGAAAAAATCAAACGATCGATGGAAACCGAGTACCTGGAAGTGATGGGGATCGATGAAAAAACCGGGCAATTTTTAACTGAGTTTTACGGAAAAGATAAATTCAAACCGAAATGGATCAATGATTCTACTTTGACAGAAAAAGGTCAACAACTCAAAAAAATTCTTTCCAATAAACTGCAATTCGGAATTCCAGATTCGCGTTATAAATCACTCAAATGGAAGAAAACCAGCTTTCTGCAAGATGAAATTTTAATCACCACAACACTCGCTTTTCTAGCGAAGGACATCCAATCGGGATTTTTACATCCGGACACTTTGCTGGTAAAGACATTGGAGCCAATTTCAAGTGCAGAGTTATCCAAAATTATCCGCTTTGATTCAGACACAATGACGGTTGAACAGCAACTTGTCAATCTCGGTCCTGCAGATACCAACTATCGCCAGTTAGCTGACGGTTTATTGGAATATTGTTCCCATTATCCGACAGATACTAACTCGTTCAAAGTGGAACCATTCAAAAAAGATACTTTACATGCCGAAGAAAATGCCCGTGCATCGCTCTTTTCAAAACGGTACCTCGCATCCAAAGATGCAGACAGTCTTACATTTGTTAAAGCACTTTCCCAATTCCAGATTCACAATGGATTAAAACCTGACGGAGTAATTGGAACCTACACTGCCAAAGCATTGAGTGAGAGCACCGTTCACAAGTTACTTCGAACAGCTGTAGCTATGGAAAAATGGAGGTGGAAATCGAAATATCCAAAAAAATACATTCGCATCAATCTCCCTGAATTTAAACTTCGGCTTTTCACCGACGATACGCTGAGAAGTTTCAATAGTATTATTGTCGGAAAACCAGAAACACCAACTCCTGAATTGAGTTCGTCCATTCGTCAAATTGTTGTTTTTCCATATTGGGTGGTTCCCCAGTCGATTTGCAACAAGGAAATTTTACCAAAAGTGAAGAACAATGTGAATTACCTAGCGAGAAACGATTACAAAATCTTTAGAAAAGATGTCGAAGTTGATCCGAAAACGGTGAACTGGTCAAGATACAAAGATGCTTTTCCTTTCCGAGTTCGACAGGAATTTGGTCCGAAAAACAGCTTGGGAATCATCAAGTTTGAGTTCCACAACAAATATGGTGTTTACGTACATGACACACCACAGCGCAACTTGTTCTCGAGTGATATCCGCGCCTTCTCACACGGATGCATGCGTTGTCAATACCCTGTTCAACTGGCCAAAACCATTTTGATGAAAGATTCGATCCGCGGAAGACGAAATGACATCGACACCTTAAAATTGGACAGTTTATTTGCTCTGGGAGAGAATCACCGCATTGACTTGAGAGATCCTATTCCGATTTTCGTCGAATACAAAACCGTCACGGTGACGAATAAAGTTCTGATCTTTCATCCAGATATTTATGGAAGGGATGAGAAGTATTTGAAACTTCTAAAATAGTCTATCACAAATTATCACTTCTGAACCACTCTGCAAAGGAAGTCGGGGTTTCTTCCAATCGTAAACTGTGAAGTCTGATATTCTTGGGTAAATAATCATGTAAACGATCCACCATATCGATGACCAGATTTTCGCATGAAGGCTGATATTCAGTAAAAAGGATTCTTTCGAAGTTTTCAGTTAATCCTTCAATTTTTTCATGTGGTGTATTGGCTTTTAATACCAATGTATGATCAAACACATCAATGATCTGCGACTTTACAATGTACTTGAAATCGGTAAAATCGATCACCATTCCTAACTTTGGGTTATTTTCTT
>CAIUKX010000651.1 GCA_903899795.1 uncultured Flavobacteriales bacterium | reverse complement strand
TTCTCCAAAAACCTCCAAAACAGTATATCCATCAAAAAAATAAAACTCTTTAGCTGTAGCATGTAATACGTTTTCATAGGATGCAAAACCAAGTGCCGAAACTGTACTCAGAAGTAATATATCAATCGGCTCAGTTAATTGAGTTTTAAACAATCTGTACACAATTAATATAGGTAGTAACTTCAGCAACTCACCTAAAAAACCATACTTAAAAAAACTAGTTAAAAAATGATTTACTATTTTATTACTGTAGTTAAAATCCAATCGTAGATCCAATTGATGGGACAAAAGATCAAACAAATAATAAGCACAAATTCCTAGAAAAAAAGTAAAATAGATAGAGGTATTCTTACTTTTCTTTGCCACACCTAGCATACTAAAGTAATTCACCCATATCCATGCTGCCAATACAGATACAATCCAATAAAATATTATCATTTATGCCCTTGGGATTTTAAAGAATAAATAGTGTAATTGAGAACAAATTTATATTTTTTCAGAACACCACCAACATTTGGAAGTTAGACTAATTTGTCTCTCTGTTATCATTTACCAGTTATCATTAAAAAAACACTCTTTTATTTTTAATTTTTCATTAAATTTTAAACAATGTGTTTATTTTATTAAAATATTTTAGTAAAACGATAATATGCTTATCTTCGTTAGAGTTACTATACTCTATGAAACAGTTAACTACTCTTTCGCTACTTCTTATTGCACTTGTCTCCAATAAGTTTTATTCTCAATGCAACGGCACTGAACCTGTCATTTTTTTAGGAAATGACACAACGCTTTGTAATGGAGCATCTCTTGCATTAAACGCAGCAAGTGGTTACAATGCCTATGTTTGGTCGAATGGATCAACAGCACAATCGATTAATGTTACCTCATCAGGAACCTATATTGTTTCCGCTACAATGACTTCAGGTGGTAACAACCTTGTCATCAATGGTGATTTTGAAAACGGGGCTACGAATTTTTACACCGATTATATTCCCGGTACAGGAGGGGCTTGGGGTCTTTTATCGAATCCAGGTCAATATGCAATTTCAACATCTCCCAATTTGGTTCATAATAATTTTTATCCGTGTGGTGATCACACAACAGGAACTGGAAAGATGTTCATTGCTAATGGTTCTGACGTTGCTAATACCATCGTATGGCAACAAACAATCACAGTAATACCTAATACAAATTACAATTTCTCTGCATGGGTGACTAGTGTTGAAAACACGAACAATCCAGCTATTCTTCAATTTTTCGTGGACAATGTCCAAATCGGAACTGTTTTCTCACCATCCAATACTGGTTGTGACTGGCATCAATTTTTCAATCTTTGGAATTCCGGAGGAAATACTTCTGCAATAATCTGTATCAAAAATCAAAATATAGATGGAGCCGGAAATGATTTCGCCTTGGATGACATCACTTTTACATCTTATTGCACAAATACAGATACCATTGTTGTAACTATCGACAACACAATTATAGATGCTGGACCAAATACTTCGTTTTGTGATACATCTCCAAATACTATTACTGCTCACTCTAATAATCCAAGCACTACATTTCTTTGGAATACCGGGGAATCAACTGCTACAATTACCCCCAACACCTCCGGTGAATATTATGTAACCACTACAACAGTCAATGGTTGCAACTTAATTGACTCGACTTTGGTAACTATTTACTCAAGCCCAACAGCTATTAATATCACTACCACGGATGCAACCTGTGACTTGAACAATGGTCAGGTACAAATTGGATCACTTACCGGCGGCGCTTTACCCTTTCAATACAATTTTAACAATACAGGCTTGTCTTCATCTACAACTTATTCGAATTTAACCGCTGCAAGCTATACACTAACTGTACAAGATGCCAATGGATGTACCTATAGTTCTACACCGATAGTGATTTCAGATATTCCTGGTCCATCGGACATTAATCTTACCTCACAAAACACAAGCTGCACCTTGAACGATGGTATCATAACGGTTCTTTCTGTTACAGGAGGTCAACAACCCTACAGCTACACAATTAACAATGGTACTTTTTCTGGAAATAGCTCTTTTCAACATTTAATTTCCGGTTCATATAGCGTCACAGTCAAAGATGTCAATTCGTGTGTATTTTCAAAATCAATTAGTATTACTAGTCCGGCTGTGCCAATTGCTAATTTCTCAACTCCAGAGTATGTAACAGACGGCCAAACAGCAAGTTTTATCAATCAAACTACAGGAACAATCACATCGAATAATTGGTCTATCCCTGATGGGACACCTAATAGTTCTTCAAGTATTAACGCAAGTGCAACTTTCACGAATCTTGAACCTGGATTTTACCCGGTTACCTTAACAGTGATCAATCAAGATGGCTGCATGGATACTGTTGTCAAATTTATTGAATTCAGGCTTGATCCGAGCATATTTGTTCCGAATGCATTTACACCAGATGGCGACAGCTTCAATAATACCTGGAAATTCTTTTTGGCAGAATATGACAGTACAAAATTTAGTGTACAAGTATTTAACCGATGGGGAGAAAAAATATGGGAGTCACATGACATGAGTTCTTCCTGGGATGGAACTTATCGTGGAAATTTGGTTCAAAGTGGAATTTACACCTGGGTGATCTCAACCTCAAATCTATACAACGATGATGTCCAATTATTCAAAGGACATTTATCTGTCCTCTATTAATCGGACTCTAATTATTAATTTGGAAAATAGATTGGTAGTAAGGACTTTATTTTTTCAATTGTTTCCTGCATCGATAAATCACTTACCCCACCCGCAGCATTTGCATGTCCACCACCACTAAAGTGGTCTGATGCCAAAGTATTCACAGGATTATCCTGCCCTTTGGATCTAAATGACATTTTTATCAATCCATCTTTTTCTGAAAGAAAAATAGCTGCTTTCATACCTTTTATCGACAGTGCAATATTGACAAATCCTTCCGTATCACCCTTCTTGTAATTATACCTTTTTAATTCATCTTCGGTTAACGAAATAATTGCTACACCAATATCGTAAAACACTTCCAATTTTTGACTTAAAGCATATCCTTGAAGTCGAAGTCGACTTTCTGTATTATTATCGTTCAATATTTCATGAACTTTATAATGTTTCACGCCAACAGCTAATAATTTTGCCAGCAATTCATGGGTTCTGGGTTGAACAGATGGAAATCGAAACGAACCGGTATCTGTCAATATCCCAAGGTATAATGGTGTACCTGTTTTTTCATCCAATAATGATTCATTTCCAGATTGAACTATCACCTCGACAATCAATTGACTGGTTGAGCAAACACTGGTTTCAGACAAAGTAATTGCTGCAAAATCCTGAGGATCCAAATGATGATCAATCATAATCTTCTTGCAACTTGAATTTTCAAGCAACATTTGCATCCCTTCACCTACTCTGTCTGTTGTGTTATAATCCAAACAAAAAATCAAATCTGCTTCATCGAAACATTTTTCAATTTTCAGATTATCATTGGTCATCGTTAATACAGCATCAACATCTTCCAACCACAACAAATAATCAGGAGCTGGATCCGGGTGACAAATCACCACCTTTTTACCTAATTTTTGAATGAAATGAAACAAACCCAAAGAGCTTCCAATTGAATCACCATCCGGGGATTTATGTGCTGTAATAATAATATTATCAGCAGAAATTATTTCATCTACAATGGATTTGTATACACTCATTCTATTTTTTATTTGTTTATTTTTTTTTAGCAAAATGCTTGCTTACTCGTTATCATCAAACGATCCGTTTCACGTTCAATTCTTTGTTGAAGATCATCAGATACCGGGTAAAGAGGCAAACGCATCTTAGCACGCATTACCTTTCTTTTTTCCAAAGCCACTTTAACTCCTCCTGGATTCCCTTCTTCGAAAAACATTTTTGTGATCGGTAACAAATCGTAATGTTCTTCGCGTGCAACAGGCAGGTTTTCTTCCAATGAAGCATGTACCATTTTAGAAAAACGCTCAGGAAAAGCATTGGCAACAACAGAAATCACTCCATCAGCTCCGGCAGCAATCAACGGCATAGTTATCGCATCATCTCCTGACAAAATACCAAAACCTTGAGGTTTTTGACGAATCAGTTCCATAATTTGTTCCATGCTGCCTGAAGCTTCTTTCATTGCTACAATATTCTTCACTTTAGACAATTCCAATGTTGTTTCCACTGACATATTTGACCCTGTTCTTCCTGGCACATTGTACAATATTATCGGAAGTTCAGTACATGAAGCAATGTATTTATAATGCTCGATAATTCCTTTTTGAATCGGTTTGTTGTAATAAGGCGAAACTGATAAAATACCATCAACACCTGCAGGAATTTGTTTCAACAATTCTCCAACTTGTTTGGTATTATTCCCCCCAAGTCCATAAACAATTTTCAGCTTCCCTTTATTTTCATCAATAACAGTTTGCAAAACTTCTTTCTTCTCTTCTTGAGAAAGCGTTGGAGATTCTCCGGTAGTTCCTTGAACGACTAAAAAATCTGTCCCACCTTCAATTTGCAAACGAACCAATTTTCGCAAGGATACAAAATCTATTGAATCATCCGCATTGAATGGTGTTACTAATGCTACTCCAACACCGGTAAAAATATTGTTCATATTTTAAATTAATTTATTTTATTTAACATATCAATTGTAAAATTAACGCTTTTCTCAATCGATTCAAAGGAACTTGCTAAATTTACATCAAACAAAGGATGATCATCTGCATTGATTGCGATTTTTCGAGTTGCATTTACTTTTGTCAGCCATTTCATAACTTTAGGAGAAGGCGTTCCGAATGATAAAAACAAATCGTAATGAGTAGAAATCACCATCTCTAAATTTTCTTCTCCTTCACTCTGAGCTTTTTTCTTCACTTTATTACCAAACAAAGTAATGCTTTTTTCGGAAATATAGGTAAATAATGAATGTTTTAACACATTTTCCTTCGGATCTGCAATCAATATGATCACCTTAAGACGTGTAACGGAACTATCTGCCAGAGCTACATCCAAAGCCTTTCTGAAGTCATTGAATTCTTCATGTCCGTCAAAGACATAGAAAACCAATAAGCTTTTTGTAGCAGACCATATCGTTTGTTTATCCTTCATTCATTAGCATTTAACTGGGAGATAAACTCATCTTCTGAAATTATTTGAACTCCCAAATCAGTTGCTTTCTTCAACTTTGCAGGACCCATATTTTCACCTGCCAACACATAATCCGTTTTTGATGAAATGGAAGAAGCATTTTTCCCTCCGTTCATTTCGATAACTTCTTTCAATTCATCTCTAGAAAAGGAATTAAATACACCAGAAACGACAAAAATCTTTCCTTTAAACTTATCAGTAGCGCCTTCTTTTTCTTGTATTTCAAATTGAACCCCGGCATTTTTCAACCGGGCAATTATTTCATTATTTTTTTCTTCTAAAAAGAATTGCTGAACTGAAATCGCAATCTTTTCACCGATTTCATCGACTTCAACTAAGCGATCAAAACCAGCTTGTTGAATGGCTTCTATATTCTTAAAACTCTTCGCCAATTTTTTTGCAACGGTCTCTCCTACAAAACGAATCCCAAGTGCAAACAAAACTCTTTCAAAAGGAACTTCTTTCGAAACTTGAATCCCTTTCATCAAATTATCAGCTGATTTGTCAGCCATACGATCCAATTCAACAACCTGGTCAAAAGTCAAATCGTACAAATCCGCATAAGAATTAATCAACCCCTTTTGAACAAGTAGGTCGACAGTTTCTGCTCCAAGTCCGTCAATATTCATTGCTTTTCGACTGATGAAATGTTCAATTCTACCTTTTATTTGAGGCGGGCAACTCGACTCATTCGGACAATAATGTTGCGCTTCACCTTCACGTCGAACCAATAAAGTAGCGCATTCAGGACAATTTTCAACAAACTCAATTCTTTGAAAATTCGCTTTCCGTTCCCCTAAATTAACACCAACAATTTTTGGAATGATTTCCCCCCCCTTTTCAACCTGAACAGTATCACCCAAGTGCAAATCCAATTTTTGAATCTGATCTGAATTATGAAGAGAAGCTCGTTTTACAGTTGTCCCTCCTAATTGAACCGGAATTAAATTGGCTACAGGGGTAACCGCACCAGTACGTCCGACCTGATAACTAACCGATTCAAGTACTGTTTCCACACGCTCAGCCTTGAACTTATAAGCGATCGCCCAACGCGGGGATTTAGCTGTAAATCCTAATTCTTGCTGCTGAGTATAATCATTTACTTTGATAACGATACCATCAATTTCAAAGGGAAGTTTAGATCGATTTTGATTCCAATAATGAATAAAATCCATAATTCCTTCAATGGAATCCGTCTTTTTAATGAAATTATCAGTTGGATTCGGCGTTTTAAACCCCCATTCTTTTGCTTTTAAAACACTTTCATAATGCCCTTCCAAAGGCAGATCATATCCGTACAATCCATATAGAAAACAATCCAAACCTCGTTCAGCAACAACCTTTGAATCTTGCAATTTCAATGTTCCTGAAGCCGTATTACGAGGATTGGCAAATTCCGCTTCTCCAATATCGACCCGCTGCGCATTCAACTCATTGAATTTCTCTAAAGGAAAAAAGATTTCACCACGAATTTCAAAATCAACAGGATAATCCCCTTTCAATTGCAAAGGAATCGTTCGAATTGTACGAACATTCGCCGTAACATTCTCTCCTTGTGTCCCGTCACCACGAGTAATGGCTTGTTTTAAAATTCCATTTTCATATTGAATACCAATTGCAACACCATCGTATTTCAACTCGCAAACATAATCCAATTTACCTTCAGCTAATTTCTTCAGGCGATTTTCCCATTCAATAATTTCTTCCTGAGAGTATGTATTCGAAAGTGACAACATCGGGAAACGATGCACCACAGACTCCATTTTTTTCGTAATGTCTCCACCTACCCTTTTTGTCGGACTGTATGAATAAGCAAATTCTGGAAATTCTGCCTCCAATTTCTGTAGATTTTCAAGCAACATATCAAATTCATAATCCGAAATTTCAGAAGTATTTTGAATGTAATACAAATCGTTATGTCTGTTTATCTCAGCAGACAATCTCTCAATCTCTGTTTTAGCAGTCATTTTATCCATAACACGAAATTATAATTTTTCAGCTTTTAACATTCGTTTTTTTCCTTGTAAATCTTCCTTAATTTCCACATTAATAAATCCCAAATCTGCAGCCAATAAAGCTACTTGATCTGCAAAATTCTCATGCAATTCAAAAAAGAGAAATCCTTTAGAATTAAGGTATTTTAAAGCCATACCAGCAATTTTTCCGTAAAAAATCAAAGGATCGTCATTTTCCACAAAAAGAGCTAAATGCGGTTCATACTCCAATACATTTACATCCATTGAACACATTTCATTTTCAGGAATATAGGGTGGATTTGAAACCCAGCAATCAAACTTCTTTTCACCCAATTCAAGTTGGTAAGCATTCTCATCTTTGGCATCAAATTCGTAAAACTGAACATTTAGTCCCATTTTTTGAGCATTTTGCTTTGCTAGAGATAAAGTTTCCCTAGAAAAATCGGTCGCACCGACTGAAGATTCCGGAAAAACAGATTTTATAGCCAATGCAATGCAACCACTTCCTGTACACAGATCCAAAACAGTGCCATGAAATGAAATAGGCAGCGATTCTTTGATCCAGTCCACCAGTTCTTCTGTTTCAGGTCGAGGAATTAAAGCGCGACGATCGCAATCGAGAATCAAACCATAAAAATGTGCATTTCCAACAATGTATTGAAACGGTTCATCGTTCAACAAACGCTTCACTACAGAACGAAAATAAAGCAAATCTGATTCCGACAAAAGCTGATCATCCAAACCTATTAAAGATTTAGATTCCATTCCTAATCGAAGTGAAACCACTTCACTTTCAATTAATTTTATTTCAGATTCAGAAAATCGTTCTGAAAGTTTCGTCCTAAAATAGTTTTTGATTGATTTTACAGAATTGGTCTGAACAAACACGGGTTATGAATTTTTAATGTAGAATGCTGAATGTTGAATTGGAAAATTGCAGATTACAAATTGAAAATTAGCAATCAGACTGAGTGAAAATTGGTATTGAGCAACGAAATTAAACATTAAAAATTCAAAATTAATGATTAGAAATCATCACCACCTCCTGAATCACCGCCTGTATTTTTATTTTTAGAAAAATAATGCGTGAATCCAAATCCAACGACTAAATATTGTGTCACAGTTTTTGTAGGGTAAAGTACACTTCCATCCGTACTTCCACTATTCTCAGTCACCCCCAATCTTTGATTAGAAAAAGGATAACCTTGAAACGCGTACCCGATTGTAAACCGATACGAAGAAAATTCATCCACATTCAAAATGAAAGCTAATGTTGGTGTTACAGATGCTGACATTGTTTGCTGAGGCTTTCCATAAAGTTTGGTATTATAATCTGTAATGAAATACGTTTGATTATAGCCAAATTTCACTCCAACATCGGTTGCAAAACGATCATTGTGAAACTTTTCATGACCGACTTTTACAAATCCTCCCACTGTATGTATACCGCCTTGTGCAGGTTGCGAAGATGGCTCTCTGTATTTGTTGATTTGCCAATATGCATACTGAGCTCCAATTCCAAAAGTCAATGAATTTGGTAATCTGTACTGATAATACGGAGACACAGCAACTTCAGGTTTCATCACCCATTTAAATGCCTTGTTCGCAAGTGGAACCGGCATCCCAACTTCAACAGTAAACGTATGTTTAGGTTCTGGCTGTGCAAATACAATTGATGTAAAAGCTATAAAAAAGAGTAACGTTAGTCGATTTCTCATCATATAAATCCATTTAACAAGGTTAAAAGTAATTTAAAAACTCTGATAATCGATGGTCTACTCCATTGTTTTTTCAACATAAAGCGCCATATACTGAAAAACGAAAAGCCCTTCGTA
The DNA here is from genome assembly GCA_903899795.1 of uncultured Flavobacteriales bacterium. Taxonomy (GTDB): domain Bacteria; phylum Bacteroidota; class Bacteroidia; order Flavobacteriales_D; family Crocinitomicaceae; genus CAIUKX01. The sequence goes on along the minus strand of CAIUKX010000651.1, from coordinate 5,721 downwards.
TGAAGAGCTTTTCAAACCTATTGGTAATTTATATCATCGAGTAAATAACATCTCTCTGAATTTTGGTAAAGGCCACAATTCATCCTCCACTAATAATTCAATTTTATCAGCATGATAACGGATATCATCAAAATGCACTTTTACTTTGTCACAGTATGCAATCGCACGTTGGTCAGCATGTTCAATTAAATTTGCATCCTTTCTAGCCTCTAGCATTACATCTGCAAATCCTTTCATTTTATTGACATGATCAGAAATCTCTGTAATAATTTCGATTTGAGTTTTAGCTGCTTTTTTACCTTCTTTATCTCCTAAAATACTAATCAATCCCTGAACATTTTGAATCAATTTATTTTGATACTCTACTGCCGAAGGAATGATTTGACTTTGAACAATATCACCCATGATACGTGCTTCAATTTGAAGTTTTAAAATGTAATTGTCATATTCGATTTCCTGACGTGCCTCCAACTCTCTCGGAGTCAATACATTCAAATCATTGAACAATTTTGCAACTTTTTTATCTCCCCAGATTTTCAATGCTCTCGGTGTGTCTTTCAAGTTCGAAAGTCCTCTTTTCTCTGCTTCCTTCACCCACTCATCACCGTATCCATTTCCTTCAAAACGGATTTTTTTCGATTCCTTGATCAACTTTTGAAGTTCTTTCAGAATTGCCTCATCCTTCGCTTCACCTTTGTCGATACGTGCATCTACATTAACCTTGAAATCTTTCAATTGCTTCGCCATGATAGTGTTCAAAATAATCATAGCTGAAGAACAGTTTGCAGAAGAACCTACCGCTCTGAATTCAAATTTATTTCCAGTAAAAGCAAATGGAGAAGTTCTGTTTCTATCGGTATTATCCAACATAATTTGTGGAATCTTACCAATATTCAATTTCAATTCTGTCTTGTCTTCGGGAGTCATTTTACCTGCTTTCACATTTTTCTCAATTTCATCTAACATGGATGACATTTGAGAACCAATAAAAGCTGAAATAATTGCTGGAGGAGCTTCATTCGCTCCTAAACGGTGATCATTTCCTGCTGAAGCAATACATGCTCTCAACAAATCAGCATTATCATGAATTGCCTTAATTGTATTTACAAAGAAGGTTAAAAACTGTAAATTCGTTTTTGGATTTTTTCCTGGTGCCAATAGATTAACGCCAGTATCTGTCGCTAAAGCCCAGTTGTTATGTTTTCCTGATCCATTCACTCCTGCAAACGGCTTCTCATGCAATAAGACACGGAAATCATGTTTACGAGCAATTTTCTCCATCAAGTCCATTAACAACAAGTTGTGATCATTTGCCAGGTTACATTCTTCAAATATCGGTGCGCACTCAAATTGATTCGGGGCAACTTCATTATGTCTTGTAGTTACGGGAATTCCCAATAAAATTGCTTCCGTTTCAAATTCTCTCATGAAAGCGGTAACACGCTCCGGAATTGATCCGAAATAGTGATCTTCCAATTGCTGTCCTTTCGCTGAATCATGACCGAAAAGCGCTCTTCCTGTCATCATTAAATCAGGACGAGCATTAAAAAACGCCTGATCTACCAAAAAATATTCTTGCTCCCACCCAAGTGTAGCATTTACTTTCGTTACATTTTTGTCAAAATACTGACAAACATCAACTGCAGCCTGATCCACACAATGTAAAGCCTTTAACAAGGGCATTTTATAATCCAACGACTCACCTGTATAAGAGATAAAAATGGTTGGAATACACAATGTTTTTCCAATCACAAAAGCAGGTGATGAAGGATCCCATGCAGTGTAACCTCTTGCCTCAAATGTATTTCTGATTCCTCCGTTTGGAAAAGAAGAAGCATCTGGTTCTTGTTGAACCAATAAATCACCATCGAATCGTTCGATTGCTCTTCCCGGTGCTACTGGTTTGAAAAAAGCATCGTGTTTTTCAGCAGTTGAACCAGTCAAAGGTTGAAACCAGTGCGTATAATGTGTTGCTCCTTTGGTAATTGCCCAATCTTTCATCGCCGAAGCTACTTGATCAGCCATTTTTCGATCCAAACGAGCCCCATTCTGAATTGCCTCCATCATGGATTTGTATGCATCACTCGGAAGATACTCTCGCATCACCTCATTATGAAAAACATTTTTGCCAAATAAATCGGACATCTTACCATCATAATCGATGTGCTTCGGAGTCCTGTTCAATACATCCTGATACGCTTGATTTCTTTTTGTTGCCATGAGTAAAAATATTTTTTTTGCAAAAATACATTTTATTCAGGGGGTCAAACAAATAAAAAATACTTTTTTTTTTTCAACACACCCCCTGTTATTTTTCATAAAAAACAAAAAAATCACAAAAATATAGACGAACACCATTTAAAAATGACTTTCAATGATCAAAAGATAAGATATAATTAGCCGAAAGTAAAATACAATTCACTGAACGTAAGATTCAATTGAGCAAAAAAGACACTAAAAAGACCTTTTAATAAGGAGAACAAAGCAGTCTAAATCTCACAAATGCTCATCTTCCAAAAGATCCAAAATGGTTTTTACCGGACTAAATGTGGCTGAAGGGATCTCGATAAAAAGACTGTTCCAATGAGCCATACTTCCATTCCAAAGCCCCGGTAATTCAATAAAACGAATATCTTGCCCTTTGTATTTTTTCTTTACTACAAAAAATTTAGAATCATCTTTAAAGTTGTTCAAATCGAATTTGTTTCCATACAAATCTTTTGTAAAAGCAACAATCATCACAGGATTAAAATAAGTACTCTGCACCATTAAACGATACTGCTCTCCTCTCATTGTGATTTGAGCTTTCTCAACAATCTGCTTAGATATTTTACCATTGTCGCTCACCCAAAATGGTCCTCCACCTGGCTGACCTTCGTTCCGTACCATTCCACAAACTCTAATCGGACGATTTAACAACTCCCTTATTTCTTCAATGTTTAATTCCTTGATTGATTTTGGATCAAAAAGCTGATACCTGTCATTTAACACTTTCAAGGTTTCAACAGATGGGTCATTAAACACTTTTTTAGCTTCTTTTCTGAAATCAATGAGTAACCCACCTAGTAATTTCCAAACCTCCACTGTATTTTTTGACTTGGATAAGTGTTGAATATTATCAATGTTTTTAATAAATATTAAATCACCGTCGATTTTATTTAAATTATTCAACAAAGCACCATGTCCCGCAGGTCGCTCCAGTACTTTTTCATTTTCACAGATGCAAACATCTCCACTCTCCACAAATGCAATTGAATTCGTAGCTACATCCTGATCTGAAAAAGAAACATCATAGGTTTGTCCTGTCAAACCCTGAGCCTGAGAAATCCCTTTCTTTATCGCTTTTTCAAATTTTGACTGAACTGTATAATGGAATGCAATATTTTCTTCTTTCACTCTCACCCCTTGCAAAACATGTTCTTGAAAAGGTGTCAAAATAAACGGATCATTTTTATGAAATGGAATCAAACCTTTCGGTAAATCACCGTATCCCATTCCTTCGGATCTCAACAAAAAGGACACAAATTCATCCAAATCCAAATCGTGTGTTTCAAGTTTTTTCCTGACATCAACCGGTAATTGCTGAAAGAATGCAAATTCACTAATATGATTCAAAAACTTCTCTACATGTCCCCGATTCTCTTCATTAGGCCCTTCCAAAAAATCAAATAAAAACTGAAACATCCTCGAACCCGAACCTGAAGCAGGAATAAAAAAACAACTTTTCAAAACTTCTTTTTCGAAAACCTTAGCCAAATACTGTTGTAATTGCTGCGACAACTGAAGAACTCCTTCACCAACTTTACACGGAGAAATCAATACAACTTCCGGATGCGCCCCCAATACTTTACCTCTTTGCTCTTCTATTTTCAGTTCCAATAATCCCATCATGGTATTTCTTCTAAAGTTTTCTTTATTTTGCAGCGTGAATTTACTCAAACATTATATTCAGTATCGCATAAAGGCAAAAGGTCGACATGGAATCCACTCACCTTTTATTTATACCTTCTTAAACGAATGCCTCACTACAAAGGTTGACAAAAATTTTCTTTCTTCCCGAAAAAAAATGAATTATCAGCTCAAAAAAAATGAATCAAAAATTGAAATAAATGACTTTGGAGCCGGCTCAAAAAGATTGAATAATACCCGAAAAATAAAGGAAATATACAAAATCAGTTCCTCAAAAGGAAAGTACAGCCTACTGCTTTACAAACTTGCTCATTATTATCACCCCAAAAACATTCTTGAATTCGGAACTTCTCTAGGCATAGGTACATTCCATCTTGCTTCGGGCAATAATTCAGGAAAAGTTACGACAGTCGAAGCGTGTGAAAACACACTGAATGAAGCAAAAAGAAATTTTACAAATTTTAAAATCAAAAACGTTACTGCCGTTCATTCAACCTTTGATGCATTCTTATCTTCCAGTCAAAATAGATCATTTGATTTGGTATACATTGATGGTCACCATGACGGAAAAGCACTGCTGGTTTATCTCGAAAAATTAAAACCACTTACACACAACGACACTATTTTTATTCTGGACGATATCCGATGGAGTGATTCCATGTATTCAGCTTGGACTACACTGATAAACGATCCTTACTATCATGTATCTTTGGATTTCTTCAGAATGGGAATCATCCTTCCAAGAAAGCAACAAGTTAAAGAACACTTCACGATCCGACTATAAATTTATGGATTATATTACCTCTAACTACGATTTACTTGAACCTCTTGGAATCCAAACGAATCGAAAATTTGGAAAGGTTTTTCTTGCTCAGGACAAAACATCAAAGAAATTTGTTGTAATCAAAACAATACAAAAAACGGATAAAAACAAAATGATTATTGAAAGATTACAGACTGAGTCAACGTTTCGATTATTTCAAAACAATCTCCCTACTGTAATCGACTTTCAGGAATCAAATGAAGAAGTCGCACTTATACGACCATACATTCAAGGAATCACACTTGATCAATACTGGAAATGCATTCGCAGGAAAAATCAATTTGAAACCTGGAAAAAAATTATTCATCAGCTGAAAGACATCTTTGAAAGCTTACGTGAAAATAAAATTGCACATTGTGATATCAAACCTTCTAATCTTCTCGTTGATGAATCCGATGGAGTACTAAAAATCACATTGATTGATTTCGGAATGGCCTTTAATTTTTCTCAACCTGAAAAAAGAAGCACATTATTCCCTCTGGGTTATGCCGCTCCTGAACTTGTGCTTAATCATCTTGATGTTGTAGATCACACAACCGATCTTTATGCTCTAGGCATTGTTTCCTGGCAATTATTCACTGGAAAAATCCCTTTAACACATCCTAATCCCAGTATTTTCACAAATCTTCAAATCACACACCAATTACCAGATAACCAAAACCTCCCGAAATATCTTTTTCCGATTCTTTCAAAAATGTGCTTCAAACACAGTTTTGCCCTACCCCCCAATAAAATAAATCAAGAAGACGTGAAAACAGCTTTAAAAACAGCTATTCAACAACGTTATCAAACGATTTGTGAAATTATCGAAGACATCGATTCTATTCCTAAAAAGAAAAATTGGTTTTGGTAACTAGGTGTATATAAAAAAGAATTTGAGTCGTCGCAAGTTTACCACAACGTAAATAGATTACTTTTCGCTGTGAGATATTTGTAGAAAAAAGTTATGACAATAATTGAATTTTTACATTATTTCCCTAACGAAGAGG
>CAIUKX010000650.1 GCA_903899795.1 uncultured Flavobacteriales bacterium | reverse complement strand
TGGTATCAAAGCGGATTTGTAGCAGAAAGATATACGAATGGATAAATGTCATTTCACTTTCAATTGTTGCTAATTCAGTTTCTCTGTTTTCAAGAATGTAGCGATAGACTTTTGAAAGTTGATTAATAAAATCAACAGCCTTGTCTTGATCGATATATACGAGTGAAGAAAGAACACTTAAATTATTGAATAAGAAATGGGGGTTAATCTGATTCTTTAAATTTTGAAGTTGAACTTGAGCAGTTTCTGTTTTGTGTTTTTCAATTTCAACGAGTGATTTTTTCCAGTGTCCGAAAAACTGACTGCTGATGTCTATTGATAAGATTGTAAAAGTCGTTAAAAGACCAATGATCAGTGCTGTTGCTAAAAAATGATGTTGTTGAGAAACCGGGAACTCACAAATGAATTTGTTGAAGAGCAACATCGAAATATAGATAGAAGAGACTGTATAAATAATACTCGTAATGATTTGAACGATGATACGGACTTTCACTGATTTTTGCCAGGGAAATTTTCTATTCAAAAAATCATCAATACGGATATTGCCTTCCCATACAATTATTGTGACAATAATTGAGACCAGAGAATCCCAAATTTCATTGTGTGGTTTGGGATTTTTGATTACAACATGAAGTGCAAGGGAAATCAAAGCACCAACAATGCTCATGTATAAAAACCGTATTTTTCCTTTTGCCATGGTTAAATGTAATTATTTAAAACTGAAGTTTGTAAACAAAGTTTGGAAAGAATCCTATCTGATAAGCAGTATTAATAGTATTTGTCACAGGATTATAGCGTTGTGCAAATACGTTTTTGTGGTTTGTTATGTTCTGAATATCGAAGTACCAGGATTGTGCAATTTTATGTTTTTTACTGTTCAATACAAATCCCACTTTGAAGTCTAGACGATAGAAGTTAGGATTTCGTGCGGTGAACGAATATACATCACCTTTGACGACTTGTTGACCGATTGCTTGAGATGCTGCTAAATCAACAGGTGTATAATAACGCCCGCCTGCTTCAGTCATTTTCAAGTCGAAAGTCAGTCGGTTCTTTTTCTCTTGTCCGACTTTAAATTCTTTCCCTAACAAAAGGTTGTATACATATTTTCCGTTAAAGGCAGTGTTGTGTTCAACTAAGTCACTTCCCTTGTATTTGGATTGATAAATGGAACCGGTGAGTAATCCATAATAACCTTTACTGAAGAATTTCTCAATGGTCAATTCGAAACCATAATTCGTTCCAGTACCGGTATTGACAAGGTATCCTGTTTGATTCGGGTAAAAACTGGCTCCGGCATTGAGCATGGAATAACTGCTTGGAACTGCAGTTACAGGTACGTTGAATAAGTATTGATAATAAACTTCAGATTTCACTCTCCAGTTTTTTGCCGGGAATAAATCATAACCTAGTACAAAATGCTGACTTTTCGTAAATCCCAGATTTTTATTCGTTTGAACATAAGTTCCATCAGGTTGTAGGGTACGATAAAAATACACATCTGTAGGCTGCATTTGGCTGTGTAAACCGTAACCGAAACTAATCATGTTTTTCTCATTCAACTGGTATTTCAATCCTGCTCTTGGCTCAATGGATGAAGCATTGTTTAATGTTAAGAATTGAGAATGTAAACCAATATTTAACGTCAACCGATTAGAGAAACTGTATTTGGCCTGTGCATATCCCTGAAGAAGGGTGGTATAATTTTTATAATCCCAGATTTGAACCCAATTGGGAGTGAAAGCTCTGTTGCGGTAAAATAAATTCAGGTGCATTAATTCGTCAATGATTCCTGCCTTTACAAATAATTTGGAGTTGATTTTTGCATTGAACGAAGTATTCACTGAATAACGCAATTGTGAAGTTGTATTTTCGATGACACGTGTTGTTACTTGTGTTGTTTTGTTAATACTGTCTTCGTCGTAGTTGGAAGAAGAGTAAGTGCTTCCAATCACAGTTTTGAAATATGCTTTATCGTTAACCCGAATGAAATGACTCAAACCAATCAATCCCAAACTACTGTTGAAATAACTGTCTCTCGAAGGATTTGCGAATAAGTCAGTACTGTCAATTTTGTTGTGATTGAAGTTAATATGACTTTTTCCACCTAAACCGAAGAGGATGAACTTTCCAAATTTGGTAGTTCCGCTGGTGAATTTAAAGGAAATGTCCTGATAAAAAGGAGTTGCTGCTGTTCCAATAGGAAGTCCGATTGCTTGAGCAACACCAGTGAAAGAGTAGCGATAAGCGACGAGATAGGAGGAACCTTTTTCCTTGTTGATCGGACCTTCAGTCATTCCTTCGATTCCTGTTAAGGCTCCTATCTGAAAGGTATGTTCACGTTTATCGGAATTCCCTTTTCGGAAGCCTAAATCAAAAATACCAGCATTCGCATTACCATATTCTGCAGGAAAAGCAGAAGTGAAGAAATCGGAATTTTTCAGCATATTGGTATTAATTCCACTGACAGGACCTCCAGTAGTTCCGATGGTTGAGAAGTGATTCGGATTAGGGATATTCAAACCTTCAATTCTCCAAAGAACTCCGCTGGGAGAATTGCCACGAATGACAATG
>CAIUKX010000649.1 GCA_903899795.1 uncultured Flavobacteriales bacterium | reverse complement strand
TGTGACCTATCCGTAAAAATAACAATTTTGAAAGCCAATCACAACCACTCCATTAAGATAAATTTTATAATTAACTGTGTGACCTATCCGTAAAAATAACAATTTTGAAAGCCAATCACAACCGATTTAAAGGAAACTTTTGAAAAGAAAAATGTGTGACCTATCCGTAAAAATAACAATTTTGAAAGCCAATCACAACATGAAAATGAGTAACTCTCAAAGCCAATAATGTGTGACCTATCCGTAAAAATAACAATTTTGAAAGCCAATCACAACTGGGATCGACTCTAAGAAAAGGCTGCTCTATGTGTGACCTATCCGTAAAAATAACAATTTTGAAAGCCAATCACAACATAAGTTGTGATGAAATATTAATGAAAATTAGTAATAATTTGGTTTTTATAGATTACATATTTAACTTTAACTCCATTTAGAATAAGATTGATTGTAGATACAAAAGGGAAAAGCTGTTTTACTTTTATTCTACATCTGATTGCAGTTTATTGATATATTTTTGATATTCAAAATGGCTTAGGCTTCCAATTATTAACCTTATTTTAACTTAGGCATAAAAAAATGAGCTAAAACTCAATGTTTATAGAGGTTATAGAGTATTAATGTGACACCATATAAGGCATATGAGTTTTTCTGGGGTTTATTGTGTGGATTGTACTATCGGAATTTTTACCGTATACGTTTGAACTGATTTGACCGAGCGTAAATTATGTTGAGAATCATTCAAAACTAATACATCAAACACAAGTATTCAGCATCAATTTATATGGTTAAAAAATATATCTACTTTCACCTTGTCTTTTTAAACTGGCTAGGTGTCAATCCGGTGATTTTCTTAAATGTCGCGTTGAAAGAAGAAATGGTGGAATAACCTACCATTGTTGCAATTCCTTCTATGCTGTAGTGATCAAATTCAGGAGATGAAAGTAATTTCAATGAAGCATTGATCCGGATTTCATTGATCCAGGTGCTGTAATTTTCTTTGTAATGCTTATTGATTGCTTCGGATAAATAAGTACGGTTGGTGTTGAGTTTCTTGGCAATTTTATCAATCGTTAAATTCGGCTTTTCGTAGAGTTTTTTATCGTAAATCAACTTTTCAAGTTCGTAGATCAATTCAAGACTGATGTCTTTCTCTGCAGTCGGTTCAGCCTCGAGTTTGGTTCGCTTCACTTCGGTATTTGCCAGTTTTAAATTTTGTTGAAACAGAACTTTATTCTTCAATCTGATTTTGAAAAATAAGCTTGAAATAACGACTAATGCCAAGGTGATAAACGCTAAAAAAGCAATCAATAATTGTTTTTGTTTGGATTGGATCTCCACAATTTTTTTGATCCGCATTTTGTCTTTTTTCTCCTCCGAAACCTGATGTTCTAAATCGTAAACAGCTATTCCTTCGCTGATTTTATCAAACTCAAGAACCTTCATCAAACTATCAGCCTCCTGCAAACGGTCGAATGCATTTTTGTAGTCTTTCTTTTCAAAAAACCGACTGCTTTGGGCATAATCAATTTCTTTTAACGATTCCAACATTTCATACTTGATAGCTATTTCCTTGGCTTTATCCAAGTTGAAATTGGACTTATTCAAATCATCCCTATAATAAATAGAAGCCATTAAAATCCGAATCCGAAATTCATTCATAAAATCGTACACTTTTTCAGATTTGATTTTTAGCAAAGCAGTATCACAATGTTTTAACGCCGTCTTGAAATCTTTTTTGACAACTGCAGCAAAAGCATAATTGGTTTGTAAAACAACCTGTCCATCCAGAATTCCTTTTTTTTCAAGTTTCAGGGCCTTACCGAACCAATACAACGATTTTTGTCGATCAATCATGGAATAATAAAATCCTTGATTGATGTAACTCTTTTTTAAATCAGACAATTGGTGTTCTTTTTCAAACAATCGAATACTTTCCAGATTGTATTTGAGGGCTAACTTTGATTTTTTTACATTGAACAATAATTTTGCAAAAACGTACTTGTAAACACCTTGCACATACTCATCTTGTTTCTCAACTTCAGGTCGCATTCGCTGCAAAAGAACAAATGATTTTTCTGAACCAGATCGGCGTATGACCACTGAAAGGTAAGCCAGTTCATTCAGTAATTTTAAACGTTTGTTACTAATTTTTGAGTCTATTTCATGGTAATATTGATCGATGGTTTTTAGTTTGGGTATCGGAGAATAAAAATCTACAAAGGGCCCAACAATTGATCTGTTTTTTTGTTCTAAAGTTCGAATAAAATGATCTGTCACGGTATCACAATACACCCATGAACTACTGCAAAAAATCAAAAGTAAAGAAAGGATTATTTTTGTTGTTTTTTTCATCGGTAACAAAGTGAGAACAATTGCTACAGCAAGTAAAGAAAAAAAAATAAGAAAAAATTGAACATTGAGTCAAGATTCTTGTTTTCCTACTTGACAAAAAAACGACTCCCTTTTGAGAAGCCGTTTTTTATTCACACCTACTACTACAAAGCGATTAATTTACTATTAATTTTTGCTTCCATGATCTATTTGTACTTTGAACTTCAATCCAAAAAATTCCCGGATCATAGGAAGAGAGATCTATTACTATTTTTTCTTGTTGAAAACTGTTGTTCAATATTTTAACTACTTTACCTGTGGCATCATAAACCATGATTTTTTCACAAACATCCTTTTTTACAAGTAAAGTAAAGACGCAATTTGATGGATTAGGATATATTTCAAAACTACTGCTATTCAGTTCTTCTATTTTGATTTCTTTGCTTATTGTCTCTAAAAAAATGAAAATCAGAACCAGATTTGGAACTTCAAAGCCTTCATTTTTTGATTATCTTTGTCCCCATAAAATTGTGATAGAATTGTACCTATGAAAAAATATTTCCGAAAACCGATGTTTATTTTTTGCTTCTTTTTGATCTTTCTACTCGCTGTTTTCTTTTTGTTTCCTGTGAACTTATTCGAAGGCGAAATCGTCTATCAAACGGGAATGGGAACTACCAAAATTCCATGGAACCTTAGCTTGTCTTATTTTATTGGAATGGGCTATGAACCGGAGCAAATGAAAGATGTCAAAGATTTTTACCTGTTACCCAGAGGTTATGCTTTAGCGACAACATTTATTCTTGGAATTCCGTCCATAATGGCTTACAGAGTTTATCTGGGAAATAACAATAGAAAAAGTCGCCAAAAGTAAAATTCGATTCCAAACCTTCACATAGGATTCGAAGCTTTACAACAATAATAATCAGGGAACTAGCCTTGTTTTGACTTTTTTTCACTAGCTTCAAAACAAATTTTCAAATTGATTCACCCACGATGAAAAATATATTATTCTCTCTCCTCTTTTTTTTGACATTTGTTTCAAACTCCTTTTCACAAATCGTTGTTACAGAATATCCTCCGTTGACACCGTTAACAAATGTCGTTACCTATGACTGGAGAGATGTTGATCAATTGATTGAGAATGGTTTACCACGACAGGCCATCGAAAAAATTCTAGTCCTACAGGAAAAAGCTTCAACGGAATATAACGTTGCTGAATATTGGAAATCGTGTGAGTTGTTGGATCAATTATTATACCGTGCTCAATACGAACAAGATGAAAATCAAAAGTTTGTGTGGAATCTTGCTCAAAAAGCGAAAACAACGCCTTTTCCGATGAACAATATTCTTCATCTTCAAATTGCAAAATGGATCAATTCTCTTTACTGGAATGGAAGTTTGACGTTTGACGATGAAAGTTTGGCTTGGGACATCAATGGTGTTGCTACAAAATTACACAATCAATCCTACCAGCAACTCTATTCCTATCACCAGAGAATGAGTTTGAATGATGCGGAAAGTCTGATGCGCATCTCGAGTTCGAAGATCGCAAACGATGAAATGAGTGATGATAATACCAAGTATTTCTTTACCGTTTTTGATGTCATTGCCAATGAAATTATTCTTTCAACCAACAACTACAGATCTGGAAATAACAGAACCATCAGTGACTCTACTTTTTACGGTTCTACAGCCGATTTTTCCAAATCAAAAAATTTCTCAGATTCCAATTACCTGAATTTTCAATTGTACCAACACCTTGAAAAATTATGCCTTGCCAATGAACGCCTTAACGCTTATGCATATTGGGTAGATCGCCGTTTGGATTTAGTCTATGAATTCTCAACTTATGAAAAAGTAAATAACTTTGACAGAGAAAAACTTTTGTTCAACGCCTATCTCCGCATGGAGAAATTTTTGATTCTATCGCCTGCTTCAGGTCGTTTTACATACCATGCTGCCTATAAAATGAATCAAAATGCAGCGACGTATCATTGGAAGAATAATCCTGATCCAAAAAACGATGCTGTACTGGCACTTAAGAAAATAAACGCTTCACTGGCCAAATATCCTACATGTGAATACAACAAACAATTGGCTGATTTGAAAAAATTTATCCAATATGAATATTTGGATTTTTCGATCAAAGGTGATTTTGTAAAGGGAAAACCAAGTTTGTTGAACTTTGAGTACAGAAATACAAAAAATGCGCTGTTGAAAGTGTATAAAGTGAGCAAGATTAACCAAAAAAGTAATCCTCCAAACGAGTTGAAAAGCTACGAAGTAACTCCAATATATTCGACTAAGGTTACGTTTGCGAAAGATTCTCTTTACCTGAAGCACGACATGGATATGATTCTCCAGGGATTTTCTGACAATGGAAAATACTTGTTCATTCTTGGAAAATCAGACGAAGCTATTTCCGACTTGTTCAAAGCCGACACCTTAAGTAAAAAGAAGGATTACGCTTTCAAATTGTATAACATCTGTTCGATTGATGTCTTGACCAAGGAAGTAAACGGGAAAGTAAATTTCATGGTCATGAATTCCTGGAGCGGGCAACCGATTGAAGGGGCAAAGATTAACCTGGAAAAGAGATATTACGGCAACCGAAAAGGAAATGTTTATACTGATACCGCTTTGGTAACCAACGAAAACGGATCAGCATCTTTTGAAGCCAATGAATCCTATACGTATGATGTACATTACAAAGATGATAGTATTTCAGGTTCGGTTTATTCCTATCATTACACAGAGCCTAGTGAACAAAATCGTTATAAAATCTATACAGACAGAGGGATCTACAGACCCGGTCAGGAAGTTTATATCAAAGTAATCGGATACTCGAAAAATCAACAGGAAACAAAGTTAACGAGTGACAAATCAACCAAAATTACGGTCAAAGATCAAAATGGAAAAGTCTTGTTTCAAAAAACGGTTGCTATCAATGATTTTGGAAGTGGAACCTGCAGTTTCATGCTTCCTCAAAATGGTTTTTTACCCGGAAATATTTCGATAGATGCGAGTAGTTTGGGCTATGCATCCATACGAGTTGAGGAATACAAACGTCCAACTTACGAAGTAAAATTCAATGAATTTAAAGACAAAATAAAAATTGGCGATTCGCTGAAAGTTACTGGTACAGTTACTGCTTTCGCCTGTTATCCCATCGAAAAAGCGGATGTGAAAATCACCATCTCACAATCCAATTATTTTCCACGTTGGTGTGACATTGGTTATGCGGAACGCAACCTAGAAATCGAAGGTGAGGTAACGACGGATAGCAAAGGGAACTTTACATTTACATTTCTTCCGAAACGTGGAAAATACATGTACGGATCTTATTTTGAATTCAACGCAATCGCTACAGATATTTCAGGAGAAGTACAGGAAGATTTCACATCGCTGTACATTGGTGAAGAAAGCTATAACATCAGCACAGATATCCCTGAAAATATTGTTGCCGGGGGAAAAAATACAGTTGCTGTTCATGTGAGAAACAGTGAAGTCTTTGAACAAGAAAAAGCAAAAATAGATTACACAATCGTCAAAAAAACAATTGATCCATGGTTCACTTCAACTATGGTGCAAGCAGAATATCCAAGTTTTACCCGAAAAGAATTTGAGAAAAAATTTCCTTCAACTCGTTACTTCGGACAACATTACTTCGAAAAAACAGATACTATCTTTAAAGGAAGTTTGAAATCAGGTCAAGAATTAAACTTGAGTGATTTAGTGAAAAACGAAGCAGGACAGTACAAGTTTGTTGCTTCGACCATTGATCAGACAGGTGAAAAATCCGTAACGGAACAAACATTCAATTTCATCCAGCCAAACTCCAAAAAAGGACAACACAAAAGTGAATTCTGGGCCGTTGCTGATAAAACGTCGGCAAAAGTCGGTGATCAAGTCAACCTGACCATGGGAAGTTCTTACAGTAAACTTTTTGTCTACCGTGAAGACCTCAATTCACTTGGCGAAGTTTCCGGAAAATGGATGACACTAAAAGGTCAAACAACCTTACCGTTTACGATTACTCAAAAAGAAAAAGACGGGTTCTTCGTCAACATGATCGCAATGAAAGAGGGACATTTATTAACCCAATCTGTACGGATTTACGTGATCAACAACGAAAAGAATCTGGACGTAAAACTTTCAACGGTAAAGGACTTTCTGAAACCAGGATCGAAAGAAACGTGGAACATGACGGTTTCAGATTTGAACGGAATGAACAAAAAAGCAGAACTTTTGGTCGGCATGTATGACGCTTCTCTGGATCAGTTTCAGGCGAACTACTGGGAACATTCGTTTTTCACTTCACCGAATTTCTATTTGTACTGGAATCAAAATTACAATCCGAACCTGTTGAATAATTCTTCCAACTGGGGAGGCGAAAATTATTACGAGGAAACAACGGTTACAACCAGAAATAGTCCTAAACCGATGATGATGGCTAAGGGAAATAGTGGCGCATCTCCGGTATATGCAATGGCCGAACAAAAAAGTGGTGAAAATAAAGACATAATGGAACTATCAATGGATTCAACCGTTGCTTTAGAAGCAAAAAATACCGAATCAACAAAACCGGCAACGAAACCTCGAACCAACTTCAATGAAACGGCATTTTTCTATCCTTCCGTTTATGCAGACAGCAGCGGTAACTACCGTTTCGAATTCACACTTCCAGATGCTTTAACACGTTGGAAACTGATGTCTTTAGCGCACACAAAAGATTTGAAAACGGGCTACTATGAACATTTTTTCGAGGCTAAGAAAGAAGTCATGGTAGAACCGAATGAACCTCGTTTCTTCAGAGAAGGAGATCGTTTTGTGTTTTCATCGAAAGTGGTCAATACGACTGATACAAATCAGGTGGTGAATGTTCGATTGAAATGGCTGGACCCGATTACTGAACAAGATGTTTCTTCACTTTTTGGAACGTTTGCAACTCAAAAAATCACTTTAGCAGCAAAATCATCGCAAGATGTTTCCTGGGAAATGGCTATTCCTTCGGGAAAAATGTCATTAGTGGCTTATTACATCGAAGCGGAGGGAAGCAATTTTTCAGATGCTGAAAAAAAACCAATTCCGATTTTATCCAACAAAATGTTGATCAGCGAAGCGAAACCTTTTGTAAAAACGAGCAAAGGTGATGAAACTTTCACGCTTGAAAAAGTAAGTCAAATTTCTCCGACTGCAGAGAAAATTTCCCTTGATGTCGAAATGCAAACACAACCGTTGTGGACAACTTTGATGAGTCTTCCTTACTTGATGGAATATCCGTACGAATGCGCGGAAAAAACTTTTTCGCGTTATTTTGGAAATATCCTGGCGCAAAAAATCATTCAGGACAATCCGTCTTTCGCTAAAGTAATTACTGCCTGGAAATCATCCGATCCAAAAGCTTTCTTGTCGGAATTGGAAAAAAATCCCGAATTGAAATCTATTTTGCTCAATGAAACTCCATGGATCATGGATGCTCAGAACGAAGCACAGCAAAGAGCACATTTATCAACCTTATTCGATGGAAATACACTGATTACCAATATTCTTTCGGCCATGTCCAAATTGAAAGAAATGCAATCGACCGATGGTGGCTGGGGCTGGTTCGGCGGAGTTGAATCCAATGTATACATTACACAACATATTGT
The DNA here is from genome assembly GCA_903899795.1 of uncultured Flavobacteriales bacterium. GTDB lineage: Bacteria > Bacteroidota > Bacteroidia > Flavobacteriales_D > Crocinitomicaceae > CAIUKX01. Next base: position 2,044 of record CAIUKX010000649.1, on the reverse strand, counting down.
AAGTGGATTCGGACAGTTGAAACAATTAGGAGTAAAATTCGATGAACAAATGGTTCTTGATGCCTTGAAATTCTTAGATGATCGCTATTCAACTCAATTCAACAACTTAAAGAAAGAAGATAAAATCAAATTATCAGGATTATCGGATCTGCATATTCACTGGTTAGTAGCCCGTTCCTATTTCAAAACCGAAGCGACCGAAGTTTCAAAATACTACATGCAATGTCTGCAAAAAGACTGGAAGAAATTAAACTTATATACACAGGCACTTGCTGGATTGAGCGCAATACGTTCGGGTGATAAAGTGTTTGCTGATAAAATCAAGAAATCAATTTTGGATCGTTCTACCAAACGTCCGCAAATGGGAATGTACTGGAACGAAAACAAAACGGGTTATTATTGGAATCAGTCACAGGTGGAAACACAAAGTACACTAATCTCCTTTTTCACAGAGCTTGGAAATCTGGACAAAGAAGTTCAACAAATGCAATTATGGCTTCTTCAACAAAAAAGAACGAATGCCTGGGAAACGACAAAATCAACCACGATTGCTTGTCATGCTTTACTTATCAATAAGACGTCCATCGAAAATCAATTGGCTCAGGTTGTCAATGTAAAAATGGGAGACGGAACGGACTTGGGTGTCCTCAAAAATGATTCCGGTTCAACCTTCCACTGGTCAGGAAAAGAGATTACTTCCGGCAAAGGAAGTGTAACGGTAACTTCATCGAATGAACAACCTGTTTTTGGAGCAATTCATTTCCAATACCTGGAAGAGATGGACAAAGTGACAAAATCTAACGGTGACATTCGCCTGGAACGTCATTTCTACTGGAGTAACAATGGGAAAGAAGAAGAAATCGTACAAGGAGTATCCATTCCTGTCGGGACGAAAATCAAAGTAAAAATGATGGTAGTGAGTAATCGTGATATGGAATTTGTACACCTCAAAGATTCCAAAGCATCTGGTTTTGAAGCCAGAGAAACACTTTCCGGTTATCACTATTCTTCGGTTTCATATTACCAAATCAGCAAAGATGCTTCGACTGAAATTTTCATTGATTATTTACCAAAAGGAACACATACGTTTGAATACGATATTTTCGCAAGCGGTAAAGGAGATTTGACTGTTGGAGCTGCTATTGTAGAATGTATGTACGCGCCGAGTTTCAGAGCGAATAGTAATGGAGGAAGTGTTATCGTGAAATAGACGTAAGACTGAAAGACACAAGATAAAAGACTCACGATCGGTTAATCTTTAATGAAAGTCTATCGGATTAACATCCTTTCAATTGTGTGATATTCTTTCTAGAGTTACCGGAGTTTAGTCTTAATATTTTGTGTCTTTGAGCGAAGCGGTCTTATGTCTTAAAGTGAACAACTTGTTGCGAACGGTCTTCAGTCTAACTTGCATCTTATCTCTTTTTTCGCCAACTTTACAGCAAAATTATTTCTGTGGGTAACGTTATTCAAATAAGAGACGCTAAAATTTTTCAGCAACAATCAATTGTATTGGATGAAGTAAACTTCGAATTGGGAGAGGCAGAATTTGTCTACCTAATTGGAAGAACCGGAAGTGGAAAAAGTACCTTTTTGAAAACCTTATACGGTGAAGTCCCTTTAACGGAAGGCAGCGGCCAGGTAGCTGATTTTGATTTACGTAAACTTTCCAAAAGAGACATACCCATGCTCCGCAGAAAAATCGGAATTGTTTTTCAGGATTTTCAATTATTGACGGATCGTACTGTCTTTAAAAACTTGTCTTTCGTAATGGGAGCAACAGGTTGGAAAGATAAAAAAGCGATGTTGAAACGAGCAACTGATGTGCTGCAATTGGTAGGATTGGAACATAAAATCAACACAATGCCCCATGCACTTTCAGGTGGAGAGCAACAACGTGTTTCCATTGCCAGAGCGCTTTTGAATAAACCTTCACTGATCCTTGCTGATGAGCCTACCGGAAATCTTGATCCTGAAACTTCGGAAGAAATTATGCGATTACTAATTGCTGTCGCGAAAGAAGAAAAATCAGCCGTTTTGATGG
>CAIUKX010000648.1 GCA_903899795.1 uncultured Flavobacteriales bacterium | reverse complement strand
GGACCAAATGCGCTAGCTTTGATTCAAAAATTCTCTTCGAATGATGCATCAATTCTTGTAGATGGGAAAGCGCAATACTCTTGTATGCCGAATGGTCAAGGGGGAATTGTTGACGATTTGATTATCTATAAAGTAAATTCGGAAGAATATTTTATTGTTGTGAATGCATCGAACATTGAAAAAGACTGGAATTGGATTTCTTCATTGAATGATCTCGGTGTGGAAATGGAGAATCTTTCGGACGAATATTCTTTATTGGCCATTCAAGGACCTAAAGCTGCTGAAGCGATGCAATCCTTGACGGATGTAAACCTGAAAGATATGGTTTATTACACGTTTCAGTACGGAACTTTTGCAGGAATTCCAAACGTAATGATTTCAGCAACAGGATATACAGGTTCTGGAGGATTCGAAATCTATGTGAAAAATAAAGATATTGAGAAAGTTTGGGATGCTGTTTTTGAAGCTGGAAAATCATTTGGCATCAAACCAATAGGACTAGCTGCACGTGACACTTTACGTTTGGAAATGGGATTCTGCTTATATGGTAATGATATCGACGACACTACTTCACCGCTTGAAGCAGGTTTGGGATGGATCACCAAATTCAACAAGGATTTCATTGATGCAGATTTTTTGAAAAAACAAAAAGAAGAAGGTGTAAAACGTAAATTGGTTGCTTTTGAAATGATCGACCGAGGAATTCCTAGACACGACTACCCTATCCTGGATGCTGAAGGAACAGTAATCGGAAAAGTGAATTCCGGAACGATGTCTCCAAGTATGAAAATTGGAATCGGACTGGGATATGTAACTGTAGAAAACTCAGCATTAGATTCAGAAATCTTCGTTGAAATCCGTGATAAAGGTGTAAAAGCTAAAGTGGTAAAATTGCCTTTTTACAAGAAATAAGAGAAAGCGTAGCTTTCGATTACAAGCAAACGTCAGTGCAGCAATGCGTAGCTTTCGATTACAAGCAAACGTTAGTGAAGCAATGCGTAGCTTTCGATTACAAGCAAAAGTCAGTGCAGCAATGCGTAGCTTTTAATTTTTTATAAAAACGCAGGACCAGTTTTGGTTTTGCGTTTTTTTTGTTAATATAAGTCAACCATAATAAGCAAACGATTATATTGTCTGATACATTGGAAGTTAGAAAATTCTATTATTTTTGAAAAAAAAGCTTCAAATGTCACCTTCCTTTTCACTAACATTAACCAATATTATCCTTTCAACCGACTCATCAAGTACGGTAATTATTGTCATAATGATTGTTATAGTAGCCATTTTCAAAATCCTTGAATCCATTTACGGTCCTTTCAACGACAATCAAAATGAAAATCATTATTATACGGAAGAAGATCCTGCCAAATTTAACCTACAACTCCCATTCCGACAAAAACACTTGATGTCGGCTTACTTATGTCTTTCCCGTCACATGCTAAAGAAAGACATGGAAGAATCAAAATACAAAGTAGCCTACATCCGAAAACACATTCAACAAAAATGTCCTAATTCCTATTCAGGATTCACACAAGCACTCTTGTTTCACTATAAAACTCCGCACGACTTAAAGAGTGTGTGCAACTGGATCAATAAAAGCATGCCTAAAAAAGAAGACCGCCTCGAAATACTCCAGTTTTTGACAGGAATTTCAATGGTTGACGGTTCATTAAATAGTTCAGAACATCACTTATTGAAAGAAATTCAACGGTTACTCAATTTAGAACCCAATGATTTGGATCGTCTAATCGAAGTATATGTAAAAAGAGAAAAAGAGTTTATTCCTGCTACTCATACAAGTTCTAACTATTATCTTGAAAAACACACCAAAACATTAGGTCTTTCAAAGGATGCAAGTAAAGAAGACATAAAAAAAGCGTATCGAAAATTAGTTATGCAATACCATCCTGATAAATTTGAAAATGCACCAGCTATTGAAAGTCAAAAAGCTGAGGAACAATTTATTCGAATTCAAGAAGCATATGAATACCTTGAGAAAGGATTTTGAAGTATTGAATTGGAGACAAACTGGATTTACTTCAGCGTAGTCAATTTTTGGATGAAAACCTGATTAATGATTTTCCAATACCTTCTCTTCTTTCGGAACTCTGAATAACATCAAAAGTCCCATCACGAAAAATACGGCGATCGAAATGATTGAAAACCGAAGGTCATGCGTCACTGCCTCGACGAAACCAAAGAAAAATGTACCTAATACAATACCGATTTTCTCAGTCACATCATAAAATGAAAAGTAACTTGCGTGATCTGTCGTATCCGGTAAAAATTTGGAATAGGTAGAACGAGCTATTGACTGAACTCCACCCATTACTAAACCGACAAAACATGCCAGGAAGTAAAACTCAACAGGCGTTGTAATAAAATAAGCGAGAGTACAAAGAACCACCCACAGCGCTACTGTAAAAATCAATGTTCTGATATTTCCAATCTTCACGGATAACCGCGACATCAAAAAGGCACCTACAGCCCCCAAAATCTGGATGAGCAAAATGGCAATAATGAGTCCTGTTTTCCCTTCTTCCTCGTAAGGTCCCGAAAAAATTTCTTTTTTCGCAAATAAAACTGCCATTAGCATTACCGTTTGAACTCCAGTATTAAAAAAGAAAAATGAAGCCAAGTATCTTTTCAATCGATGTGTTTTTCTGAATTCTGCAAATACAATTCTCAATTCTTTGAAACCACGCCACAAGACACCTTTTTCAACTTTTTTATTGTAAACATTATGAGGTAAAACCCGGTAGGTAAATTGACTAAAAAACAACCACCAAACTCCTACCATTACAAAACACCATTCAACAGGCATTCCAAATCCTTTGTAGCATAACAAACAAATAATGAGTAATAACATGGAACCAATGTACCCCATTGAAAAACCTCTTGCTGAAATTTTATCATGATCTTCCGGTTCAGCTATCTCCGGTAAAAAGGCATTGTAAAAAACCAAACTGTTCCAAAAGCCTATGCTCGCACAAAAAACGGAGAGCATACCTAATTCCAGCCTTGATGTGTCAAAAAAGTAAAGCGACATACATGAAAGAGCTCCGAAATAACAGAAGAATTGCAGAAAACGTTTTTTACTTCCTGAATAATCAGCAACACCGGAAAGCAATGGTGATAAAATCGATACCACTAAAAAGGAAGCTGATAAAACATAAGAAAACAAAACTGAAGAAGATAATTCTGCACCAAAGAAATCAACCGTCACAGTTGTTCCTTCTGGTAAAATGAAATCTTTAGCTCGTAAAGGATCCTTAATTACAGCCAGTGATTGATGAAAAAACTTCGCTTTAAAAGCATTTGTTGTAATTGTATCATAAAAAATCGGAAAAATTGCTGAAGAAATAACCAAGTTGTAGGCAGAATTTGCCCAATCATACATGACCCAACCTCTGATTATCTTCTTATTTCCTTTTTCCATATTTGTTGATCGTGAACTGTTACAAACTTACTAATTTGTTTCGGTTACACCGTTCACATAATCACTTAAATACTCAAATCGTGGATTCAATGTTCCGTTCAAATTTGTTTCACTTCCACGACCAATGATGTCATCCGGATCTTCGCCAAAAAGTGCAGGAAAAATATGTTTAATCAATTCATTTCCAAAATCCTGAGAAGCATCCATCGGTAATTCACACGGCAAATTATCAACAGCCATCACGGCAATAACACCTTCTTTTGTAAAATCATCTTCGCTTTCTGTAACAGGATTATATCCAAAAATAGGATCAATAATCGTACTTGAACGAATCGTGCACCCAATTGGCTCATCAATATCACAGGAAACATCAGCAACCATAGTCAAACGAATATCGGTCGCCTTTAAATCTTCTTTTGTCAAGATATAAGGTGAATTGTTATTCCAAAAATGACAAGGAATATACATATCCGCCACTTTAGTATAGCGAGGAAAAGTTGACTTATACTTTTCGGGAGAAGAATAAAAATCTTGTTTGACGAAATGAGTTCCATCTTGGCGGGCATAATAATCTTCAACTTCCAGTTGAGTATATACTGGTGAATCAAAATTATTATTCAAAAATTCTTCAGGTGATACTTCTTTAATCGGCAACAAATCCAAAATTTCTCTTGCTCCATGCCCCACTCTACCGAAACCAGTCAAGACAATCTTTGTCGTAGCCGGAAGAATTACTTTTTTCAGCTCTTCTTCTACTTCTTTACGATTTGCGCATTGATTAGCTGGTTTTATTGTGAATAAATTATGCTTCAAGCCATAAGTTCTGAAACCGTTATAACATCCAACAATACCTGCGTATCTGCCAAAACCAATAATCCGTTTATTACTCTTATCTTTCAATGCTTCATAGTCTATCATTTGGATTTTCTTATCCAAAATCGCGCGAAGCAAAGGACGATTATAAGCTTGTTTTTTTATGGTATGAGAAAAGAATAAGAACTTTTTATTGGGAATCAAATCGGAAACATTCACCTCTTTCACCCCAATAATTACATCGCAATCGGTCAAATCTTCATTCAGAGTAATGCCTTCCGCAATGTATTCCTCATCTTTAAAAGAACGAATAGGACTTGGCTGAACGATCACTTCAACATTAGGAAATTTTGCTTCCACCATTTTACATTGCTTAGGTGTCAAAGGAACCCTTTTATCTGGTGGTACTTTTCCTTCTCGTATTACTCCGAGCTTTATTTTTTTCATAGTATATCTAATCGTCGTTATTCTTTCATTTATTCAACGGCTGATCCAGCAGGTAAGAATCAATAAATTCTCTAACACAACCTTCACCTCCCTTTTTGGTCAAAATAACATCTACGTTACTTTTAACAACATCTACGGCATCAGATGGACAAGCCGAAAACCCTACTTTTGTTATTATTTCTAGGTCATTTATATCGTCACCAATAATAGCAACATTTTCCAAATCGATTCCTAGTGTTTTACAAAAGTCGGCTAATATATTTATTTTTTTATCTCTTCCTACATAACAATGTTGAATTCCTAACAAATCGGCTCTTACTTTCACCATTTGATCTTTAAACCCTGATGAGATGATACCTACTTGAAAATCAGACTTAGTCAAATGCATAATTCCCATTCCATCCTTGGTATTATACTTTTTTATCTGATCACCATTTTCTGTAAAATACATACCTCCATCAGTCATTACGCCATCAACATCCAGAATCAATAATTTTATCTTCGCTGTTTTTTTAGTCCAGATTTCAGGTTTATACATTGGCTTAAAGAGCAAAGAATGCAAATCCATTTCATTCTCATCGCAAACTGCTTCTAAATCAAATAAGGACAATTCTTTGACATTTTCAACCCCAAAGTCGCCCAAAAAATCGGAGAAATTGACTCCATATTTTGCGCAAATTCCTTTTATATTTTGCTCTAAAAACATATTTACTTAAATCATTTTATATCCAACGCTGGCTGCCACCGGGCGAAGTGTTCCAAGTAATGCTGCAAATTCAGTATGATCCAATTGTTGTGATGCATCTGATTTTGCAACTTTAGGATTTGGATGTGCTTCAATCAACAACCCATCTACACCCATTGCCACACAAGCACGAGCAAGCGAAGGTACTCCATATGCATAGCCCATAGCATGACTAGGATCCAATATTATCGGGAGATTCGTGTATTCCTGCAACCAGGCTACACCACATAAATCCAGCGTAAAGCGCGTTCCAGTTTCAAAAGTACGTAAACCTCTTTCACACAAAATCACATTTTCATTCCCGCCTGACAAAACAAATTCAGCAGCCTGAACAAATTCCTGTAATGTAGATCCAAATCCTCTTTTTATCAATACCGGCTTTTTCGTTTTTGCACAAGCACGCAGGATTCCTTGATCATACATTGCTTTGGCACCAACCTGAATCACATCCGAATATTCGATTATCTGATCAATTTGAGTTGCATCTCTTACTTCAGTAATGACATTCAAACCGTATTCCTCACGCATTTTTGCCAGTAATTTCAATCCTTCCAGCTCAAGTCCTTGAAAACTATACGGACTGGTTCTTGGTTTATAACAACCACCACGAAGTGTACTCAACCCCATTGAAACCAGTAACTCGGCTGATGAACGGATTTGTTCTTCAGATTCTACAGAACAAGGTCCACCGATCAAAACCGTATTATTAGTCGTTCCTCCAATGGTAATTTTCCCGATTTTTACTTCCCGTTTTTCAGATTGATATTTTTTAGAAGAAAGTTGCATATCATTCGGGAACACCCAAAATTCATCCACTTTTGATTCAATCGTTACTGGAACTTCTTTTACTCCAGAACCAGTTATCAAAACATTTCTATTGTTGTATACAATATGGAAAGCTTTAATTTCGGAAGCAATTTGTGCTGCTTCAGAGGAGTTAACTTCGTTTTTTAAATGAATAATCATAATTCTGCTTTAATCAGGTTTACAAAAGTAACAATTCCTGTTGCTTTTCCTTCTTTTTCTAACACTGGAAGATACATTATTGGAAAAGCACATTTCTTAATCAATTGTAACATAGAATAAACGCTGTCATTTTCTTTCAAAACGGTAGGTTTCGAATTGATCAATTCATTAGGATTTATCTGATTGAGATCACTCAAATTACGAATCATCCCTTTGCGAACATCTGCATTTGAAATCAAACCTTTCAATGTGTGATCTGAATCTATTACCAAACAAAATCCCAGATTACCTTCTTCAATCGCTTTTAAAACGGAAGCTAAAGAAATCGTTGATAACTGAACTACAGGACATTCCGATAATGGAATCATAAAATCTTTGACCTGAAATTCAGATTCAATAGAGCGATTGGTCAAGTTCATCAAAGCGTGTCCAATACTCGGGGCATTGAATAAATAAGATCCAGAAACGGAAGAACTCACTCCCATATTTCTCAAAATAAAAGACACTTCACCATTTACTCCTCCATCCACGTGAATGGATTTGCTTGGAAATAACTTTCTGAATTGGCGTATTTTTGAGAAATTAACTGCATCAAATTTCCCGCCGCTCTGCCCAGGAATCGTTGCCATGATCAATATAAAATCGAAAGACGAATATTCGTTAAATACTTCAATCGATGTGGGTGTAATGACAGCCAAACCTTTTTTACCAGTTATATCCAAAGGAATCTCCAAAGGCTGGGTCAAATTCTCGTACTGAAATGTTACATATTCTACTGGATTCTCCCGCAAGAGATCGTAATACTTTTCAGGTGTTTCAGTTATTATATGCAAATCAATGGCTAAGTTACACCACGTTCTAATTTGCCTGATATCTTCAAAAACCGACAGATCATCATTGCAATCGACATGCAATAAATCAACCTGATGTTGAACTAAATCTTCAACAACCTCCTGAAGAGGCCTTTTTTTATCGCTGTAAATCGATGCTGAAATCTTCATTCTATACTAATTGCCTATGCAACTTAATTCGTAATTAAAGGGTAAATATAGTCATTAATCTGTTAGATGTCGATTGTTCAAAGATGGAATTTCAACGTGTCAGAAACACCAATTGTACGACAGGAATTTGTAATTTTGTCACAATGAAAGAATTGATACTTAAAAATCAGATATATACTGGTTCAAACAACAGACAAAGCTTGGTTGACCTGACCATCCCAGCCGACTATGTGGAGAAAATCATCGTTTTTTGTCATGGACACATGGGGTACAAGGATTGGGGAGCCTGGAATCTTGTTGAAAAATTTTACACAAATTTAGGATTTGGTTTTTGTAAATACAATGTTAGCCACAATGGTGGTACGATCTCCGAACCAATCGATTTTTCGGACTTAAATGCTTTCGGAGAAAATAATTATTCGAAAGAATTATACGATCTTCAACAAGTTTTAAATTGGCTGGAAGAACAAGTTTCACCTTTGCCTGACATATACCTAATCGGTCACTCTCGAGCAGGAGGAATTGCCTTATTATCTTCCAGTGATCCAAGAATTAAGAAAATTGCAACCTGGGCTTCGATTTGCGATATTGAAAAACGCTTCCCCGAGGGAAAACAATTGCAAGTATGGAAAACGCAGGGAACACGTTATATAGAAAACAGTCGGACACATCAAAAAATGCCTCACTTTTATTCTCAATATGAAGATTTTGAAGCAAATAAAGACAAGCTGAACATTGAAAAGGCTTGTTTAGCTTGTAAAATACCAGTATTTGTTGTTCATGGTGATGCTGACACATCCGTCGATATAGAAGAAAGTCGATTAATTTCCTCTTGGTTAAAAACCAGACTTTTTGAAATTGAAGAATCCAATCACACATTCGGAGCAACGCAACCTTGGGAGAGTCCAGAACTTCCGGAACATCTGGAAAAAGTATGTCATATTACCCTTGGTTTTTTTCTGATAGATTACTCCATTTAATTTGAATCAACATGCAAAACGATCCTAACAAAGAAAACTTAAGCCTTCTCTCCGAATTAATCAAATTGGCGAAAGCAGAAAATGATGTTCGCGATGTTGAGTTCAAGTTTTTATTGGAAATAGCCTCGCAAATTGGAGTAACCAAAGATGAGTTCATTCAACTTTTCGAACAATACATCGAATTTCTTCCTCCTAAATTGGAAAGCGACCGCATTGTTCAATTTCACAGATTGGTTCTCCTAATGAATGTTGACAACGAAACTAGCGAGAAAGAAATTCTATACATCCGTGAAGCCGGAATTAGAATGGGACTGAATCCTATGGCTACTGATAAAGTATTAACGGAAATGAATAATCATCCCAATAAAGTTGTCCCGACAGAGAAATTGATTGAGATTTTTAAATTGTTTCATAATTAGACTAAAAGATTCAAGACTAAAGACGTAAGACTCAAATCAGATAAATCGTTAAAGATAATCAAGTGAGTTAAAAAACTTTAGTCTTAAAATCTTGTATCTTCAAGTATTATCTCTAATTCGACCAATTTTCATTCAAAGAAACCTGAAAAAAGGATTTATTTTTTCGCATTTCTTTCTTTTCAAAAACAGGAAAACCTTCTGCATTCAAACGTGGATAATTAGGGGTGTTACGAGGAAATCTTTTGGGTAAAAATACCAAATCGTGAATCAGTTTGTTTTGGAGAATCTGTCGAACCTGTTCACTATCGTATCCAATTTTCGCTTGAATAATTTGTCCGTATCCAGTATTTAATATCCCTGAAGCATACAGTATACCATGACTCGTCTTACCAAAAGGCAAACTACTTAAATCCTTATAACCATAGGGACATTTGGAGTTTTGCAGGATCGGCACGCCATTTGTCGCTCCAGTCCATAAATAAATTCCCGACCCGAATTTATAATTTTGATAGCGATAAGTTGAAAAAATATGTCCTGTTCGAAATCGATCTTTTCCCTGACCCGCAAAAATATCATTTTCAAAAAGTAAACTGAATTTATTAATCTGAAAACCGAAAGCACCTGATAATTGAGAAGTTCCGGCATTATCTATATACCAAATATAGCTATACCCCAACGCATTTCGATAATTGGTTTGGTGCATTACACCGTCTAATTGAAAGTCAATTGTATTATCTTTTTTTCCTCCTAAAAAAACTAAACCGAAATAATTTCTGGATTCGAAGTATTTTTTTCGTTCACCGTAACTTTTACCATTCCAGGCTACCGTAGTCCCTCCATTGACCTGATAAAAATGATCTGTATAATAACCTTTGGCTACTAATCCAATTGAACGGACATGCGTCCCAAGATTAACGAGTAGCCCGATCGAAATACCAAAATGTTTCGAATGAAACGATTGAGCCTGAACTTTACCAATCAACATTAATGAAAACAAGATCATCCATCGCATATCTCATGCCGGCAACAAAAATTAAGCCAGCCTTCGAATTCAATCTTATCCTCCAAAATCAAACATCAAACATCAATAAAAGCCAACCATACATTTTTGATTGACATCCACATGGATTAATGTATTTTTGTTTTATGAACTCGAGTAAATATTTATATTGGATTGCACAGATTTCTGGATGGTTTTCATACGCCGCTCTTATTGTACTTAGCACGTATGTAGACAACCCTAAAAACATCGATTCCCAATTATTTGCTGAAGTATTTTCTTTCATTGGCTTTTCAATCTTATTTACACATCTGATGCGAAAATTGTTTTTCAGATGGAATTGGCTTGAAATGAAATTAACGCCGTTGATTCCGAGGATTATTTTAGTTTCCCTGATTTGTTCGATTCTAATTTCTTTCACAACAAAATTAACATCATACCTTATTGAATATGAATCCGATAAACACGAAACACTTTCTTTCTTAAAGATATTCAATGCTGTACTTTCAATTTCTCTACTTCTTTTGTTTTGGAATGCTTTGTATTTCACCTATCATTTCTTTAGTAAATCCAGAAAACAAGAATTGAATAACTTGAGTTTGGAAGCCAGTAGAAATGAAATTGAACTGAAAAATTTACGAACACAACTGAATCCTCATTTTTTATTTAACTCTTTGAACAGTATCCGTGCTCTCATTGAAATCGAACCTGTTAAAGCAAAAAATTCCGTAACTGCACTTTCCAATTTACTGCGAAAATCCCTCATGATGGGAAAACAAAATCTAGTCCGAATGGATGAGGAAATTGAAATGGTTTCCAACTATTTGGATTTGGAAAAAATTCGATTCGAAGAACGGTTACTGATTAGTTGGGATCTCGACGAAAATCTGAATGATTTTTTAATTCCTCCCTTCTCGATTCAAATGCTTGCCGAAAACGCTATTAAGCATGGAATTTCAAACTTAATCAATGGCGGAGAAATAAAAATTAAAACCTCAAAGAATGATCATTCTATAACCATAACTGTGGAAAATTCAGGGCAATTAAAAGACGAAGTAGATTTAGGAATTGGGATACAAAACACGAGAAGAAGGCTTGATTTACAATACAATGGAATGGCATCTTTTGATTTGATTCAAAAAGACAATAAAGTAATTTCATCTATAACTTTCAAACAATGAAGACACTAAAAACATTATTGATTGATGACGAGCGTCTGGCTCGTGAAGAACTGAAATCGCTACTGAAACAATACGATGAAATTGATATTATCGGTGAAGCAAAAAACGGCGAAGAAGGAATTCAAAAGATCAAAGAACTGAAACCAGAATTGATCTTCCTCGATATTTCTATGCCCGGAATGAACGGCTTTGAAATGCTGAAACAATTGGATGAAATTCCGAAAGTAATTTTTGTCACAGCTTTCGATGAATACGCACTCAAAGCATTTGAGGTGAAAGCGCTTGACTATGTCTTAAAACCTGTAGACCCTGCACGCCTACAAGAAGCAATACAAAAAACCAGTCAAAAAGACGATGATTTTTCTTCTTCATTTGAAGGTAATATTACTCGAAAAGATCGTCAGTTAACTATTTCAGACAGTGTATTCATTAAAGACGGTGAAAAATGCTGGTTCATTGAGCTTAGTAAAGTTCGAATGCTTGAATCCGATGGAAACTATGTCAAGGTTTATTTTGATACATTCCGCCCTTTGGTTCTGCGATCATTAAACAGCTTCGAAGAACGTTTGGATCCTGAATTTTTCTTTCGGGCCAATCGTAAATTCATTATTAATTTGAAGTGGATCAGTTCGATTGAAAACTGGTTCAACGGCGGATTGAAAATACAATTGAAAGAAGGAGAAGAAGTCGAAATATCAAGAAGACAAGCGATTCGTTTCAAGGAAATGTTGTCCTTATAATTGTAAATCGTATTATTCTATTATAGATATTGAATCTGCATCCAAACGAATCAATCTGTTTTTATACAAATTACCGATTGCTTGTTTGAATGTTTTTTTACTCATCCCAAGCTGATCACGGATATCATCGGGATCACTTTTGTCAGTGAGGTATAAAATCCCTTTCCTGTTTTTCATTAAAGCCAATAATCGTTCTGCAGAAGGTTCAATTTTTTCATATCCTGATTTTTCAAGGCGAACATCTAGCTTTCCATCTTCACGAATATTGTAAACATAGCCGATTGTGTGATCTCCTCTTCTCAGTTTTCGAGTTACATCGCTGTGATAAACAATCCCTAAAAATTTATCGTTTACTACCACTTTGACTCCCAAATCGAACGCTTCACAAATCAATAAATCTACTTCTTTGTTAACCTCGATCTCTTCTGTATCAGAAGAAAATCGTTTATTTGTCTTTGCCGTTGCTACCAAACGATCCGTTGAATGATCCAAGAGCAGATAGATCAAATAGTATTTATCCTCCTCTAATTTGGTTGTTTGCTCACGAAAAGGAACCAATAAATCTTTTTCCAGTCCCCAATCTAAAAATGCTCCGAAAGGAGTTACTTGTTTCACTTGCAGATAAGCAAACGAATTGAGTGTTATATAAGGTTTTTCTGTTGTCGCAACCAAACGGTCTTCCGAATCACGGTATAAGAAAACGGAGATGTGATCTCCAACACTCATTTCCTGTGTCAGGTATTTATTAGGTAACAGTACATCGTTATCAAACTCATCGCCCAAATAGGCCCCAACCGTTGTTATTCTCAATAATCTTAACAGATTATACTCACCTAATTTCATTTAAAGGAATTAAAAAGATACTGAAGACGCCTGCTTCGAATTAATAATTGCACATGGCAACTGATTTTCGTTGGTAATCAACGATTGAGCGAATTTATCAAATTGAGGTAAGAAACTTGAAGTATGATATGCTATTGCAATTAAATCAATATCTTTTTCCTTACAAAAGTTCATTATCTTATTGTGGTATGCTCCTCCCACTGAAAGCAATTCGATATTACAAACAATGTCTCTATCTTCATATTGCTTACGCACGATAAGAATTCTATTTTTGATTTTTTGACTTAAAAATGGATCTTCGTGTTTTTCAGCGACAAGAAATACTTCAGCTCCATATATTTTCGCGATATCACCCGCAATATCTACGATTTGAAGACTTTCCTTTTCCAAATCAATCGGAACCAATATTTTTTTGATTTCACGAGGCTTAGTCTCTTTCTGAACGACAACAAAAGGAACATTAGAACTGGTTATCACTTTCATTGCGTGACTTCCCATTAGTTTCTGCATTCCTTTAGCACCATGAGTCCCCATTATGATCAGGTTTATCTTAAATTCACCTACCATTTTAGCAACATCGGAAAAAATATTACCTACTCGTACTACACTCGAAATAGATGTATGTTCAGAATGGCTCGTATTTGCAATCAACTGATTTAACTTCGCAGTCGAATTGGCAATTTCAGATTTGTTAGATACCAAATTCACCAACTTGATTTCTGCAACAACATTACGACTTAGATTTACGGCGTAATTCAAAGCAGCATCTCCTACTGGAGTAAAATCGTGCATAACTAAATAGATATTCTTACTCATATTCGTCCGTTTTTTGTCAAATATAAGTATTAACTCAATTCAAAAAACCACTTTTTTTTAACAATGTACTTGTTAAAAGATTCAATTGAAGTAAATTAGCCTGAAATCAAACAAATCAGTGAACTATTTGTTTTTTTTCTTCACCTTTTTATCTTTTTTTTCAGGGTATAAAGAATAGGTTACTGGCTTCGGTTTTCTTCCTTTTCGTATAGATAAATTTGTTTTACCCGTTTTTTTAGGTGCTTCACCACTTACTTCAGGTTTAACGGCAACGTGTTCATTACCTCCTGCCGCTGCATTGGGATCACTGGGATTCTCCCATTTTTCTTTGATTTCTTTCAACTCAAGTTTTCCTGTCTTTTCATTTTGAACATACACCTTAAGTTTCTCGCTGGAATCATGATTTATTCCAACCACATCTTCTTGCAACACCCATTTATCTTTGACATATACAAGTGCGTCATATGAAAAATCAGGAACATAATAGGAGTAAAAACCTGTCATACTCTCCGTTTCAGGGGAAAGGTGATCGTATATTATTCGATTGTATTCAGGCTCATATTTCAAAGACATATATGCTTTTTCTGAATGCTCAAAAAATATCCTTTTGAGGGTTTCATTCTTCATTTTAAAAATGGGGCTTCCCAATTTTGGGGTATTACCAGTAAATGAAAGCACATCAATTAATTTGATATTACTCATTGTATTGTTTGCATCATACCCCAACAAAGTATACATTTCTTTATTTCCTCTCGAAATCGGAATAATTCGATAATACAATGCTCCATACCAATCTTTCGCCTCAAGAACATCCATCGGCCTAGCGGGAATCATAAATGAATTGTCAGTCAACTCACTAATAAAAAAATCTTTTTTTCGGGCATCATACCGCAAGATATAACAATAATATTTTTGAGATTGATCGTCTTGCTCTACATTCCAATTGAACATCCGAATTTTATGATCGTCACTGATTACAGTTCCAATAGTTTTTAATTCAGCAAAAGGATAAGTCATAGCTTCCGGTAACTTAATAGCTTCCTGTAATTGTTGCTTAAAAAGTTTATTTTTGGCTTCTTTTTCGGTATTATCTTTTGCAGCCCTAAGATCATTCAATAAAATCACCAATTCCTTCTCTTTTTTAACCAAAAGCGAATCATTCTGAGCAAAGGAAATGCTCCAAAAAAACAAAATAAACAATGTGATTATCGCTTTCATATCCCTATGAACGTAAAGTTACTACATTTGTTACTGTATCACAAGGATTTTATTAAACTCACCTGTATGTTATAAAATTTGATACAGGAACTGGAAGTGAAAGTTTTCTTAATTCCAATGCAATTTGAGCTCTATGGTAGTTGGAATGGTTCAACAGATGATATAAAACATCTACCACAAATTTAGACAATTTCACACCTTCCGAATCATGGTAGTTTATTTTTTCATCCAACTCACACTGCTCCAAAAACGAACGCGTTTCATCAAAATTATTCTGGTGCAATTTTACAAAGAAATCCAAAGGAAGTTCATCCCATATATTCGATTCCGGTTTTGTGCCAATAAGCCTTGAATTCCAAATATGATGCACATTGATGATATGTGATGCTGATTTCAAAATAAATGGAGTAATGAATTCCTCTTGTTCTAACAAATGATTTGACCACAATTTATTGGTATAAAAGTCAAATTCAAATTTATCTAAAAAGAAATCTTTCATCTCACTGCTTTCAAATCTGCAATTATTTGGACAGGATTCGATGAATTAAAGACAAAACTACCAGCAACCAGAACATCCGCACCTGCGCGAATCAAATCAACAGCTGTTTGAGCATTCACCCCACCATCAACTTCAATCAATGCAGTAGCATTATTATCAGTTATCATTTTTTTTGTCGTAGCTACCTTATTGACTGCATTTTGAATAAATTTTTGCCCCCCAAATCCTGGATTAACAGACATTATTAATACCAAATCAAGATCTGATATGACATTTTCCAGTACTGAAACCGGAGTATGTGGATTAAGAGCCACTCCCGCTTTCATACCCGCTTCTTTAATCGCTTGAATCGTTCTATGAAGATGTGGACATGCTTCGTAATGAACCGTCAAAATATCTGCACCTACCTTTTTAAATTCTAAAATATATTGATCAGGATTCTGTATCATCAAATGTACATCCAAAGGTTTTTTCGCATGTCTTTTCACAGCGTCAATAACCGGAAAACCAAAAGAAATATTCGGAACAAAAACACCATCCATTACATCCACATGGAACCAATCGGCACTCGAAGAGTTAATCAACTCTACATCGCGCTGAATATTAGCGAAATCAAAGGATAATATGGATGGAGAAATTAAATGAGGCATATTCTACAATTGTTAAATTCGAGACAAAAGTAGTTTATTTTCAGGAAAACCATTCAACAATAGTAACGAATTATCTATGTTTAACAAACACCCATTCACGAAATGAAAAATCTTCGGCAGTCAAACTTTTATCTTTGATATCACTCAAATCTTGTATTGAAAAAAGTGCTACTATCGGATACTTCCTCTTGACTAAAATCTTCCCTGACTTCTTCGGTTTGATGAGCATATATTCATTTTTGTCATCATTAATGACTTTGACCAAATAAAAGGTTTCATCGTCTTTCAAAAATATTTTTTTCTCTATCATTATTAATCGATGAGATATAATGTATGAATTTCGTTTCGAAAGCGGAAATACACTACAATACTCTTCTAGGTAATAGTCAATATAGGGTTCATTATATATTTCACCATGGAATCTAAATTTCCATTTTGAACGTCTACCATTAAAAGTATCGTTTTTATACAGTGTAAACG
>CAIUKX010000647.1 GCA_903899795.1 uncultured Flavobacteriales bacterium | reverse complement strand
GACCATTAGGTTTTGTAACTTCCAATGCTTCCAAGATGTTTGGCAATACGGCTCCTCCTTCGAACATTACGTCGATTACGGGCCCGATTACCTGTGATATTTTACCTTTTACTATTGACATTTTATATGATTTATTTAGCTGTTTTTTTAAAATCGAGCGCAAAAGTAGTAATTAATATTATATGAGAAAGTTTTGTTTGTAATATGTTGAAAAATTGTATTTCGAGCGATGATTTTGCGGCAGAAGTCGCGATGAAAATGCTGATAAATAGTTAACCACAGATTACTCAGATTAACACAGATTGAAAATCGAAACCTAATCTGTGTTAATCTATGGTAAATAAAAAAGTCCTGCGATGTGCCGGTCGCTTTTTTGAAATTTTTAAAACATTAGTTGCAACCGTTTATATTCGCATAAAAGCAGATAAAACATATAATCTGTATCAATGGAGATGGTCACTTGACGAAAAAACATGGTTCAGGTTGGATTATACAGATGTGGAAAGCATCATTATTTTTGGTTTGCTAAGCGGAAAAACAGTTTTTTTTCCAATCGGCAGTTAAACTAAAAGTAAAAGGAATTCCTAAAATTAATGCCATAATGGAGGAGCCGGAATGGGGAGACTCCATTTCTGAACTGATTCCATAAATTCCATCATTCTATAAGTAGCTGATAATTATGGTAATCTTTCATTCGAAAGGAATAACGGTTGCAACGTTCGTATAAACCATTCATACGTTCGTTGCAATCGTTGCTACGTTCGGATAAACGGTTTATACGTTCGGAACAATCGTTGCTACGTTCGGATAAACGATTTATACGTTCGGAATAATCGTTGCTACGTTCGGATGAACGATTTATACGAACGTATGAAGCGATAATTCGGTTTTTGGCGAAATTGGGAGGGTTGGAGGTGGGGATTGGGAGGGAGGGAAAGTGTAATATACGGAGTAGATTCAGAAAGTTGTTTTGGAAATCCTGCTTTTGTAAAAGGGTGAAATTCCTATTTTTTCTTTTTGCCTACCTCTAATGTTGAGATTAGTTTTTTTTGATTGGCTATGATTTCTTTCAAAAGAGAGTTTTCATTTTTCAAATGTTCTATTTCCTGACTCATTAAATCCAATTCTGATTTTTGCTTTTTGTTAGTTGAAATTTGCTTTTCGTCAATTGATTCCAATTCCTCTACTGAAATAGAAAGTGCTTTTACTATTGCATTAAGAGTATAATGATTTACTTTTCCTGTTTGTTCTATATGCGAAACCAACGCTCTTGTTTTGTTTATCTTCTCGGCTAATTGCTCCTGCGTAATATCTTTATTAATACGAGCTTTTCTAATTTTTTTGCCTAAGTGCATTGTCATTTTGTTTTATTGCAAAGTGGCGGAAAATAATATTGTCATATTGATAATATCGTTTGCTATTTGATAATTATAAGTATCTTTACAACCTAATCAAATGAAGATGAAAAGAAGAAAACTAATAACTATTTTTTTGTTAAGCTTTGCGCTGACTGGAATGAAAGCACAGCAAAGTGCTGATGCCGCGGG
>CAIUKX010000646.1 GCA_903899795.1 uncultured Flavobacteriales bacterium | reverse complement strand
TCTCAATTATTTCGGTGAAGGAATTACTGTTTTTGGAGATAAGTTATATCAATTGACCTGGAAAGAACAAAAATGTTTGATTTATGATAAAAATTCCATGAAGTTGCTTCGCGATGTTGCCTACACAGGTGAAGGTTGGGGATTGTGCAACGATGGTAAATTGTTGATCATGTCGGATGGTTCTGAACGATTGACTTTCCGTGACCCGGCTACTTTCGCTATTGATCACGTGATTGAAGTGTGCGATAATCAGGGTCCGGTTACTCAGTTGAACGAATTGGAATACATCGATGGAATGGTTTATGCGAATGTGTATACCACCAATCGTATTTTGGTAATCGATCCTACAAACGGTAAAATCATTGCCAATATTGACGGAACTGAAGTTGAAAAAACCGGTCGAGGTCCTGGAGAAGTGATGAATGGAATAGCATATAATCCTAGTTCGAAGAAAACGTACTTCACAGGAAAACATTGGGAAAAACTGATGGAAATCCGATTGGAGAAACCGAATCTGCCTTGAATTCTAATCTCAGGTTAATAGGATTGATCAATAAGTTCTAGGCGTTTTACAATTGTATTCTTTGCAAGAATAGATCCGGGTGAAAGTACAGCATTTGCGCCTATTTTGGAAAAATCACCGATCAATGCACCAAACTTTTCAGAATTGGTTTCAATGAGTTGAGTTTGGTATTTAATTCTAATCTTTTTGTCTTTTTTTTCATTAAGATGATTCGCAATGATTGCTCCAGCTTCCATGTTGACATGGCTTCCAATAATAGAGTCACCGATAAAATTGAAGTGAGCAATTGTACTGTTTTTGAAAATCATGCTTGATTTAATTTCACATCCAGGTCCAATTGTCACATTTTTATCTAGAAATACACCATCTCTTAAATAAGAACCAGAGGCAATAAAACAATTTTCAGAAATAATTATCGGTTCTTTTAGAACAACATTATTTTCTACAACAGCGGTATGATGGATAGCAATACCATTATCAATTGTATAATTTGAGTCGAGTGTTCTCAAATGATTGGTTACTATTGCACGAATTTTGTCCGTCACAATCCATGGTTCGATGGAACTGATGTCAGGGAAATTAGTGCTAATTCCTTCTACGTAATCTTGGGTTAAAATCATACCTTAATAGTTAGCAAATGAGTTAATAAATCATTTATTGAGCAATAAGCTTTACCCCGTGATACGGACAAAAATCCCACGAGCCGTTTAATTTTTCACCGTCTTGAGGACAAATTTTTAACGGAGCGATCGATCCGAGAGGTGTTTTCCAGTAAAAATCTTTTTTATTCAAACTCAAGTGAACTCTCGTTTTGGAATAAGGATCTGCTGTTCGATTACCTGAAACATCTGTACCGTTAAAAACAAAAAAATGCAGATTTTCACCTGATTTTCCAGCCATATTTTTCAACAGTGGTTGAAATGATGCTAACAAAGTTTGAACGGGCGGTTCTAGATTTTTTTCATCAAAAGGAACCAGGTGAATTGTATCTTGACAGACAAGTTGAATGGTAGATTTTAGATCTTCATAGGAAGCGTATTTCGTCCCATTTTTTTCGCTCCATTGTCCTTCGGTTACAGCAAAAATGGTGTATTTTGACATCATGTTGGCAAGAATATCGATTTGGTCTTGCGTAAAATCATCGTTTTGTTGAAGAGTCAATCTCCAGAATTCCACCGGAATCCACCAAACGAAATCGCTTCGGCTGGGATCTTCTGAATTTTGCTGCGTTTCTTTTAAAAATTGCGCATAATCACCATTTAATTTTTGGGAAAATCCATTGTTAGAGAAGAACAACAGAGATATAAAGATGTATAAGGCGATTTGTTTTGTTTTCATCCTTGTTAAACGTTTGAATTTGATCTGCTCAAAATTACATTTTATTCCCAATTTTTACTTTTTTTCAAGGTAGTAATATGGGCTAAATGATGATCACAATGCCAGGCATATAACCCTATATTTTCCTTCACAAGTATTTTTCTTCCATGTTCAGGATGAATAAATTCACGTTCTAAATCGCTTTGTGTTAGTGACTTTAACAGCAATGATAATCGTTCATGAACACCTTCCAGAATTTTAATTGAGGAATCAATCCGCGTAGATTTACTATCCGGAAGTTCGGACCATCGATCTTCCAAGTATGGTTTTACAGTCGGAGTATCTTCTGTAAGAGCCAATTTGAAACGGATCAAAGCATTCATGTGACTATCTGCACAATGATGAACTACCTGACGAATCGTCCAACCTTCCGGTCGGTATGGAGTGTTTAGTTGTTCGTCGGATAAATGTCCAACTTCAATCTGCAATCGTTTTGGAAATGTTTCGATTGTTTGGACAAACGATGCGATCAGTTCAGGAGTAAAAACTTCTGTTTTTATGTATCGACCGATGGGAAATTTTAATTGTTCCATATTTTTAGTCATTCTGACATAGACACCTTTCAAATCCAATAACTGTCGCTTCTGATCATCTATCTTGAGTCTTATGTCTTTCTTCTTGTAGTCTTTTATCTTAAAGATAACTCAACCACCATTTGTCCTTATTTCTAGCTTTGTCATTCATGTACATTCTGCAGAAAGGGTAAAGAAGAGCAACAATTCCGATCCAAATCAGATAGACAATACCGAGTGAAAAGCCGAAGTCGTGTTCTTTCATGTTGACAGGAGCCAAAAGCTTAAAAGACAAAAGAGCAAACGTATGGATGAAGAGCAGGTGCATCAGGTAATAGAAAAAAGGAACTTTACCAAAAACCAGGAAGAAATTTGTAATTTGATTTTTGGTTTGTTCAAAAAAGTAGAGAAAGAGGAGGGAAGGTCCCAAAGTAACAAGTACATAATCCAACGATGGTGGATATTTGGAAACATTTAAAAAGGACAAAAACGAATAGATCCAATCTTTCTGAACAGACCATGGTTGCATATCACCGTATAAATTTATTCCTCTTATCAATATAAAAAGTCCAATGGCTGTAAGTCCGATCCAAAGCAAGAGTTTTTTACGGAGAATCGGATCGAATCCTTTGCTGTAGATTTCCCCGAAACAAAAACCTAAAATCATCACACCAGCCCAAGGTAAAACTGGGTAGCCTACATAAACTGAAAAATTACCCAAGTGTACACCATTGGATTGATGCACTACATACCACAAAAAAGATGAAAAATCTTCACCTTTCAGGGTAATTCCATCCAGTAGGTTGTGACTGGAAATAATGAATAGTCCAAGGAGGAGTAGCACAATTTTCGGAAGATGAATCAAGACAGAAAGTAGAATCATACATACACCGATTGCCCAAATTACTTGAAGAAAAAATGAATCGTAGGAGGTCTCAAAAGACCATAAAACTTTCACAATAAATAATTCGCAGAAGATCATCCAGAGTCCTCGTGTGAATAAGAAGAGGCTTAACTCTTTTTTTGATTTACCCTGACCGTACAAAAATGCGGATGCACCAGCGAGAAAGATAAAGGTTGGAGCACAATAGTGTGTAATAAATCGGGTAAAAAATAAGATGGGTGTTGTTGTCTCCAGATTCGTAGGGTCATTATAGGAAAATGCTCCAATATGAAAGAAATCGCGCACATGATCGAGTGCCATAATTACCATGATTACTCCTCTCAATACGTCAATTGATTCAATGCGTTGTTTTACCATACTTTTATTGTCTAAGCAGGGTAAAGTTAATTTTTATTTTGAAACGCAATGAATTTAAGGCAG
>CAIUKX010000645.1 GCA_903899795.1 uncultured Flavobacteriales bacterium | reverse complement strand
CAGTATCGATTTCTTTTTTATTTGTAAAAAATCTATTGTCTGCTTCTCTTTTGCTAATTTTGATATTTTTTGGAAACAAACAAACGCCGTCAAAAAACTCTCCATTACGAAATACATGATTATATTCCATATCCCATTCGGATGCTTTGTAATCGAAATTAAATGAATCTTGTAATATAAGATTATCCCATACTACCCAAAACATTTTTGTAAAGGATCGTTTTGCGGCAGTTTGTAAAGCTAAATGCAAATCTGTTTCAGTAATTCGTTTGGCTGTAAGAAAACGTGATTTCAATCGAGCAAAATCACTGTCGTTCTTACCGATGAAAAAGATGTCATACATTTCTGCTACGAATTATCCGTGGAGTATTGTTGTAAACAGTTTTAAAGAATCGACTGCCGGCAGGATCTAAATTTGCAATTTCAATCTTACACTTTTCTCTAAGTTCGTTACCGTAAAAATTAATTTGTTCAGTTTTTTCTTCATCGCTAGCATTGGCATAATGTTCATTCCAGTAATTAGTTAAGTATTCAAAATCACGAACATTACTATAATCCCAGTCGGTACAGTTAGTCATCGCGGCTCCTTCTCGAGCACCTAATATGCTGTAAATTCCATTTTCAACATCTGCACCAACAGTACACCAGACTAGTAGTCTGTGATAATTTTGCCACCAAACTTTACCTAAATCTTCTGTTTTTGCTCCTTGATCTAATGACATTTTTACCCCCTCACGGAACCCTGCCCGCCATGCTTGAAAGGGCGTTGCATTTGTAAAGCTCTCCGAATAGTTGTCATTAAACTGATAATATCGATCGTCAAAACAAAATTCCACAAGTCCTTTAGTATCAGTTGGATCACTGTTTTCATGTGTTTTCATCTCGTTGACAAACTTACGAGTCCACATTTTTAATCCGCCGTTACCATACATAAGTCCATTAACATGTACCTTGCCGCACCATGAAAATACGTGTTCAGGTGTAAGTCCTAATTCATCTAAATTTACTTCGACTTCAAAAAACTTTGGGTCAACAATGTTATCAGCATCTACTGTAATAAAATATTCTGTTTCACTTTTTGCCGCGCAGGCTTTATGTGCGGCATCACTGCCTTTAACTCCGTGTACACGTTTGGCCCAAGGTACTTTACTACATAAATCTGCGTAATTTTTTTCTGCGTTGGGCTCATCGTAGCTAAGGAACACGATGTCTTGATCTATTACTTTTATAATATTACTCATATATAACCTTTAATCCATAATTTTTAAAAACTAACTTACTACTAATAGTAATTTTTTCTAACTTAGTTTCGATATCTGTTTCAAACGGAACTGTTACGCAATCCGATATTAATAATTCATCTGTGGCTATAAAAATAGTTCTAATTAAAAAATCGCTGTCGTTTTCTAAAGTAACAAAAAAAACTAATCTAGAAGATAGGATAGAATTGTATGTATTTTTAAAATCTCTACTTAGGCTAAAATTCCAAACTTGATCTCTTAAATTCCACTCGACAATACACTCT
>CAIUKX010000644.1 GCA_903899795.1 uncultured Flavobacteriales bacterium | reverse complement strand
CTTTTTTAATGGATTTTAAAGCTTCTACAATCAAATGGATCGTGTTTTCAACATCTTCTTTTCTACACATCTCAACAGTAGTATGCATATATCTCAGAGGAAGCGAAATCAACATAGAAGGAACGCCCTCGCTCGAATAGGCAAAAGCATCAGTATCCGTACCCGTTGCTCTTGAAGCAGCCGCTCTTTGAAATGGAATTTTATTTTTTTCTGCGACTTTGATTATTTGTTTCAAAAGATTGTTTTGAACCGCAGGGCCAACTGTTAAAACTGGGCCATTACCTGAATGTAAATCGCCTTGTTCTATTTTGTTAACCATCGGTGTTTGTGTACAGTGACACACATCCGTAATAATCGCAACATTTGGTTTGATTTTTTCTGCTATCATTTCCGCTCCTCGCAATCCGACTTCTTCTTGTACAGCATTTACGATATACAACCCAAAAGGTAGTTTCGTATTTGATTCTTTCAAAATTCTAGCAACCTCAGCAATCATAAATCCTCCCATTCGATTGTCAAGAGCTCTACCGACATAACGGTTCTTGTTCAAAACCATGAACTCATCTTCATAGGTGATCACACATCCAACTTGAACTCCCAAAGCCTCCACTTCTTCTTTTGAAGAACATCCACAATCCAAAAAGATATTTTTCATGCTTGGTGTTTCTTCTTTCTCCGCCCTCATGTGTATCGCCGGCCAGCCAAAAACAGCTTTAACTATTCCTTTATCAGTATGAATATTTACTCGCTTCGAAGGAGCAATCATGTGATCAGAACCACCGTTTCTGCGTAAATAAATAAATCCTTCTTTAGTGATATAATGTACAAAATAGGAAATTTCATCCGCATGTGCTTCGATAACAACTTTGTATTCAGCCTTCGGATTAATTACACCAACCGTTGTACCGTAATTATCCGTAAAATATTCATCGATATAAGGGGAAATGTATTTTAACCATAATTTCTGTCCTTCCGTTTCAAATCCTGTTGGAGATGCGTTGTTTAAATAGATCTCTAAAAACTTTTGAGAATCTTTTGTAATTATTTTTTTCATTAACAAACACTTTATAATTATATATTTTTCAACTACTTAAGCAATGTAATATTCCCTTTGATAAGTTTCTCTACACCATCTAAACATGTTACTTTCAACCAATAATCATATACATCAGGATCTAATTTCTTCCCGCGAAATGTTCCATCCCAACCGTGAGCTCTGTCAAATGATTCAAACACCATTTCACCCCACCTGTCAAAGATTTTAAAATCCATTTCTTTGATGATTTTCCCTCTTACGTATAGAATATCATTGATGTTGTCTCCATTCGGTGAAAAAGCATCCGGGATAAATACAAAAGGTTTTTCACATGAAAACTCAAATGTTTTTACCAATACAGTATCACTTCTCATACAAATCCCATCTGAAACCTGCAAAGTATAAAGCGTAGTATGACTAACAATCGCTTGTGTGTGTTGAGCATTTGGATCTTGCACTCCTGTTGATGGAGTCCAGAGATACGTATAGCCATTCGGTTGACCATTGAGCATCACTGTATCACCATCTGGAACATAGGTATCGGAAGCTGTGGCGATGACATTAGCTGAATTGATATAACTTACGGCAATCAACATGGAATCGTGAATGATACATCCATTCGAAGCTGAAGCTGTAACATAAATGTACTGGGTTGTATCAGGATCTACCAATACAGTATTCGAAACCGAAGGTGTTACAATCACTGAAGAAGGTGTCCATGCATACTGAAAATTGATGGATGGATTGATATTTAATGCCGTTATCAAAGAAGTATCTCCCCGACAGATTGAATCATTACCCGACAATATGAGATCGGAACTGGTGAAATGGACCTGGACCGAATCTATTTTCGAACAACCGCCAGCATTATCAACCATGACATAATATGTGGTGCTACCTTGTGGAGTGATATTCAAGGTAGAATCAAGAATATTAGTATTTAATGTGTCCGTAAAATTAATATTGCTCGACCATACAAAAGAGGTAGCTGTTCCATAACTATTTGCTTCCAAGTTCAAAGGAACTGGTGTACAAATATCAATATCCGCACTCACACTCAGTTTTGTGGAGTCAGTAACCGTGATCACTATATGAGCAGTATCCGTTAATTGACAAATGCTATCTGTTACATATAAATAGACGTTGTATACACCTGCGGAATCATATACAATGTTAGGATTAAAAATTATAGAGCTTGTATCTCCATTCCCAAAATCCCACAAATACGTATCAGAAGCAGTGGATGTATTTGTAAAATGAACTTGAAAATCTGTACATCCTAAATTATCACCGACGTTAAAATTGGCATGCGGTATAATTCCGAAATCGAATTTGAAAATTAAATTATTACATCCTGTAGTACAATCATTTGTAGATGACCATGCATTAGGTGTTGTTGCAAAATCAGAATAACCAGCTCCAAAAGATCCACAACCCCCACAAACCGATTGATAAACTACACCGTGCTTATCAAATCTTGATGTCCCACCATCCACATGCTCCATAGCTTGATTTCCACCTAAATAGGTACCATAAATCATATGATCAAAAGTTCTGTCTATTACAATCAAATAAAAATCATAGCCATTGGGTGATGTCGGATACAATGCATCAGGAGTTACAGGCATTCCATTCATTTGCGGCCCTGTAATAATATGGCCTCCCCAACAGGACATATACATGTTTCCACAAACATCCACCAAAAAAGCAGACGGGGAAGCTAAAGCACTGTTAGAACCATTTCCAAATTTTGTAGAATTGAGATAGGTAGTCAAATTTGGATCTAGTTTACAAACAAATTGATTGCTGTTATTATTGAAAAAATTGGCATTTGAGATTGGGAAAGTACCTCCTTGTGACTGCCCAAACAAAAAGATTTCATCATTTCTGTTGATATCTACAAAAAAAGCTTGATCTGCCTGATTAGTACCTATATAAGTTACTGCCTGAAGTGCTGTTCCGGCGACATTCATTTTCGCTACAAATCCATCCGTTTTACCCCCTCCATAAGTTCCCTGGACAATCCCTGGTGTTACGGGTAAATTGTTTGAAATTGTCCCTCCGCAAAAAACAATATGATCGGTAGAATCTATCTTTACAGAATAACAAGCATCGCTCTGGC
Source organism: uncultured Flavobacteriales bacterium (assembly GCA_903899795.1). GTDB lineage: Bacteria > Bacteroidota > Bacteroidia > Flavobacteriales_D > Crocinitomicaceae > CAIUKX01. Next base: position 3,632 of record CAIUKX010000644.1, on the reverse strand, counting down.
TTCCACCAAAATAACTCGAACTAATCAAAGTTGAAAGAGAATTATTCAGTTTAAACACTACTCCATCCTGTTTACCTGCATTCGTATTTTGAAAGGCATTAAGCACCGGAAAATCAACTGATCTGGTACACGAAGCCACGAGTACATTATTGTTCTGATCCAACATTATTTCTCCTCGGAATTGATCTCCATAATTCGGAGTGATTGAATCATAAATTATTCCATTGCTATTGAAGTGAAATGTACCTGAAGCAGCATCTAAATAGGTCATCGTTCTATCCACCGTATTCACCCCATCGTTTCCAGATCCACCGATGTATGTCGATGCCAGTAGATTATGCCCGTTAGAACTTAATTTTGCAATGTAAATATCCGAACCCTGCGTCTTAAAAAACACCCCATTATAGTAAAAATCGAAAAAAGGTGTTCCACCCGCATGCAGTGTTTGATAACCATTTACAATTGGAAAATCAGTACTTGATGTCGCTCCAAACAAATATAAATTGTCAAACTCATCCGCTATCAAACTATGAACCGTTTCGGTACCTTGTATACTATCTCCCCCACCCACAAATGTCGTCCACAACATCTGCTGTCCATCTTCCGAATATTTGGAAATAAAAACGTCTGAAACACCATATGCAGCTGCAAGCGTCTGAGGTGAAGGTGCGTTCGCTGTACTAAAGGTAGACGTAACATCAAAGGCATTTGGATCGGGAGCAGGGTATTGATTCCCATAAATTGTACCTCCAGTATATGCTTTTCCATCGTACGCATAAGTTGCTGTCATCCCAAAATTGTCGGTAACAGATCCACTGTAGGTAGCAAAAATCAAAGTTGGATCAATGACTAACTCATACGATTTGTTGTATTTACCAAAAGAAAACCGAACTTTATTATTCTCCAATCTAAAATTACCATCAACTTCCAGAATCTTTCCATTGATAATTTGATAGCAGTATGGCTTTTTTTCTATAAATTGACCGAGTTCCGTTTCTACAATAAGACTCCCCGATCCATCGATAAATATCTTATTTTGTCCTTTGTAAACCAATGTAATAACCGAAGGATCCGAACCTGCCTTAGCGTGAAATTCATATTTCAATTCATTCTTATTTTCAATCAATTTCAAGTCAATTGAATTATAAAAATTATCCATAGTTGCTTCACCGTATCCATGAACATCGCTTGCCCATTTTTTTGGATTATTACCTAAAAAATAGTTGTAATAGTTAGGTGTCGGCATTTCCTTTGTGATATTCTGTACTTTATTTGACCCTTCAAAATCCACACTAACAAATGCTTGACGCATGTGACCTTCATTTCCTTTCATCCCTCCCATATGAGCTCGTTGCATAAGCGACCGATCCTGAAAATGAAAAAGAAACCTATTCTGCTGAATCCATAAGTTTCCACCTGAAAATTTAGATTGAAAAAGAATGTCTTTATCCCATTGTCCTTTATTCTCAATAAATGAATGATGAATCGAATGTTGATGCTCAATCTCCTGACACACACCAGAGTTTATGACTAAGAAAAACAGTATAAAAATTTGTACTATTCGCTTCATTTCAGACATTAGTTTGATTTAAAAGTAATAAAAATCTAGATAGGATGAAAAAATAAGATCATTTCGTATGACTTCATACACATTCTTCCGTGTAAAAAAACAAATTGCTGGAGAATGAGACTGCTTTCTATTGTGTAATTTTACACCAATCTTTTAAAAAATGATGGCAAATAAAATCGTTTCTCTTTTTAATATTCAATACCCTATTATTCAAGCGGGTATGATTTGGTGTTCCGGTTGGAAATTGGCTTCAGCAGTTTCAAATGCTGGTGGTTTAGGAATTATCGGATCGGGTTCGATGTACCCGGAAGTTTTGGAAGAGCACCTTGTTAAATGCAAAAATGCTACAAACAAGCCATTTGCTGTGAATTTACCTATGCTTTATCCGAATATTGATCAGCATATTGAGTTAATCATTAAACACAAAGTACCCATTGTTTTTACTTCAGCCGGAAATCCGAAAACATATACCGCTCTACTGAAGTCTCATGGCATTACGGTTGTTCATGTGGTTTCTAGCCTCAAATTTGCCAAAAAAGCGGAAGAAGCCGGAGTCGACGCTCTAGTCGCTGAAGGTTTCGAAGCCGGCGGACACAATGGAAGAGACGAAACGACAACACTCTGTTTGATTCCTATGGTTGCAGCTGAAGTAAAAATACCTATCATTGCAGCGGGAGGAATTGCTACAGGACGGGGAATGCTCGCAGCAATGATATTAGGTGCTGATGGAGTTCAAATCGGAACTCGATTTATTGCTTCACCTGAATCCAGTGCACATGACAATTTCAAAAAAGTGGTAGTTGATGCAAGTGAAGGCGATACTTTACTAACTTTGAAAGAATTAACTCCAGTACGTTTGGTGAAAAACGATTTTTTCAAACAACTTGAAAAAGCATATGAAGAATGTGCTACTCCTGAACAATTAACTCAACTTCTAGGAAGAGGGAGAGCCAAAAAGGGAATGTTTGAAGGTGATTTGGTTGAAGGAGAGTTGGAGATCGGACAAATTTCAGGTCTCGTGAAGGAAGTTAAACCTGCAGGCGAAATAGTGCAAGAAATTATGACAGAATATCATCAGGCAAAAAACGAACAAAATACAGCTAAATACATATTTTAATGATTGAATTCGAACGATTTAAGTTAGACAATGGATTAACTGTCATTTTTCACAAAGATGTCACAACTCCAATGGCAGTTGTCAACACCCTTTATGATGTAGGGGCAAGAGATGAATCAGAAGAAAAAACGGGATTTGCCCACTTATTTGAGCATTTAATGTTCGGTGGATCAATTCATATTCCAGATTTTGATTCACCATTACAGAATGCCGGAGGTGAGAGCAATGCTTTTACATCCAATGACATCACTAATTATTACGATGTTTTACCTGTTCACAACATTGAAACGGCTTTATGGCTCGAAAGTGACCGGATGTTATCACTCGCTTTTACCGAAAAAAGTCTGGAAGTTCAACGAAATGTTGTCATCGAAGAATTTAAACAGCGATACTTGAATCAGCCTTATGGTGACGTTTGGCTGGAATTACGACCTTTGGCTTACAAAAAACATCCTTATAAATGGGCAACAATTGGTAAAGAATTACAACACATCGAAGATGCCCGAATGGAAGATGTCAAATCTTTTTTCCATAAATACTACAACCCGAGTAATGCCATCATGTGTATTGCAGGGAATTTTGAACTTCAGGAAGTAAAACGACTCGTCACAAAATGGTATGGTGACATTCCTTCCGGAAAAAAACCTGCTAGGATTTTACCAATGGAGCCGAAGCAAACCGAATTTCGTGAAAAAATAATTTATCGAAATGTACCAACCGATGCTTTTTACTATGCTTTCAAAATGCCGGAAAGAAGAGATCCTGCTTATTATGTTGCGGATATTTTATCAGATGCATTGGGAAGAGAAAAATCATCGCGACTCTATGTGGCTTTGAAAAAGGAACTCCAAATCGTTACTTCGATCAGTTCCTATATCACCGGATCATTGGATCATGGTTTACTGGTTATTTCAGGAAAATTGAATAACGGAAGGACTTTTGACG
>CAIUKX010000643.1 GCA_903899795.1 uncultured Flavobacteriales bacterium | reverse complement strand
TTAGAAACTGAAAAACTATTTATGAGTTCCATGTTAAAGCTTTCGTTAAACTGCACATAATTACTTTTTGCACAAATAACACTGCCAAATCTCTTCTTTTCGAAATCAGCTTCAATTCCCATATTTATTTTTTCTACATTGAGTTGATTCCCAATTTTTAGGATTTGATAGAGAGTTTGCCGATAATTATTGAAAGAATTAAGGTATTTATAGTCCAATCCTAAAAACATTGGGGCGATGATCTTTTCTGTTCGATTAATAAAGCATACAGCAATCGAATCATTGGTTGCATTTTTATGATGTTCAGGCTTTAATTTTAATTCTAAAATGATCCAATTTTCATATTCGACGATTTTATTAAAAATCTTTTTTGGAAGGTCAAAAGTGTTTAACTGTAATTTTGTTTTTTTGATGTTATAGTAAAGTTTATACCAGTGATCTATTTCTTCCATAGTGGCTGTTTCAACCAATCGGATTTCATAAAATTTTTCAAACGGAATGACATGTTTGCGTTGATATATTCTTGACTTAGCACTTAAACGATTTAAATATTCTTCTTCATTTTGCCATTTTGGTTGCAAAATAGTATGTGTAGAGGGCATATCTAATCGAATGAATCCATTTTTTATAAAGAACTGTTTTAAATCAGAATCATCAGTATTGATATCACGTATATAAATTGCATTTGCTTTCTGTTTATCTTGTTCAGACCGTACATTTGAAATAAGTGTTTCTAATGCGATAGTCCAATGGGGATTTTTTTTATCAATATAAAGGTGATCACCTTCTGTTAACAAAGATCCCATCATCATTACTTTACTTGTCAGATAGTAAGGATTTTCTTTTCGAAATTTTTCCACTTGTATAGATACGGATTCTGGTGATAGCATATCATCCTTACAAATTAAGTGAGTAAAAAACGTAGCTAAAACGATCTTTTGGGATGAGTCGCGAATAATATAATAATAAAAAACCCAGTTATTCTCAGCTTCTAGGTTATCCTTAAAAACATTTTCCAAAAAGTCGCACCCTTTCCAATCAAAACTACCTCTATCTCCGAGCAAATTATTCCATGTTTCTGGGTCAATTTCCGTGATAGATTTATAGATTTCTACTGAAAGATTTGAATTCAATTGTTCACCGGGATTTAATCTCTTTGAGTGAGAGAAATCCATACGAAAATGCTTTTCAAGGTCTTCAATTCTTTGATTGTCCTCTGCTAATACATATGGGTAATGATATTCAATAGCATTTACGATCCCTTCAATATCTGATAAAGTATGATTATTGGTTATTGGAAGTCGAATACCCGTTCGTTTGAGAGGAACACCTGGAAAAATTCCAATATCAGTATAATAACCATCTTTCATTAGTCGTTTTATCATGTTATATCCAACGCTAGGAAGTCCAAGTGCTAAGTAAAACATTGGCGATCCTGAAGGCAAAATATAAGGTAGATTTTTTTGTCGAATCAATGATTCACAATATGCGATTTTTTCACTAAGATTATTTTGAAGTACATAGATTTCATCACTTAAATGAATATTTGCACTGGCAATAGTACCACCAAGCATAGGTGGTTGTATTGGTCCGGAAAATACAAATGAGGCGCCACAAGTTTTAATTTTTCGGATTATTTCAGGATCAGATGAAACTACGGTTCCACCGCATCCGGCAAACGCTTTGTTTAATGATGTAGTAAATATCATTTTGGGATGGAGTGAAACCTGGCTCAAGATATATCCTGAACCATTTTTACCTGTCCAGCTCATTCCATGTGCATCATCTACATATAAGTGAAATTGTGGATATTTTTCCATAAGTTCGAAAAGTCTGTGGATCGGGGCATAGTCACCGTACATTGAATATACACCGTCTATCATGTACCAAATTCGATAATGAGTATTCCTTAAACTTTTGATTTTGTCTTCCAGCATTTCGAGGTTGCTGTGACGAATGATCTCTACAGTTACACCTCGTGGTTTTAATAATTGAACAGCATTCTGGATACTTCCATGAACCTGATGATCTAATATTATTGCATCGTTATCATCAACAACTACAGGGATAGTCGCGATGTGTACTAAACTTGTACTTTGACCAACTAGAGCATGTCCTCCAAAGATGGTTGACATTTTATGTTCCAGTTCTTCGTATAATCCACAAGAAATATAAGCTCTCGATGAAGAAAATTGAGTTCCATAACGCATTGTAGCATCAATCACACCTTGTTTAATGCGCTGGTCTACTTCAAGCCCAAGATAGCTGCACGACCCAAAGTTGATTACCTCTTTGTTGTCGATAATGATAGATCTTCCATCAAACAGATCACCGTGGGCATGTAAATGAAAAATTCCATTTTTAACGCCTGTATACAAGCTTTCATCAACTACACTAAATGGATTATTTTTGCTTGCTTGTTTCATCTTTTTATACTTTAAAATGTGAAAATTATAATGATAAACCTGCCAAGTATTGTAGTTTTAGTAGTATAAGATGATATGAAAATGAACGAGTCTGAATTCTCAATCAAAGTCTTGC
>CAIUKX010000642.1 GCA_903899795.1 uncultured Flavobacteriales bacterium | reverse complement strand
GTCTAATGTCTAATGTCTAATGTCTAATGTCTAATGTCTAATGTCTAATGTCTAATGTATTTCAACTCCTACAACTGCATTGGTATTAAAATTAACAATGCTGCCTGAGCTGGTGTTTTTCAAGTTACAATTCAATTCTATGTTCATTCTATAAACTTTGTTCCCAGCACTATTCAGTCCAAAATAGTCTAAACTGTTAATTTTAGAAACTCCCCCTGTGTTGCCAGGATAAAATGAAGTGTATTGAATGTTGTCTTTTTTTACCACTATTTCAGCATTGAAATCACGTTTTGGAGCTTGTTTGTTTAGTGCCGCTAATTCAAAAACAGAGAAGTCTTGTATATTATTACCGCTTAAACTACCATCAACAATGGCTGATTTTTGACGAATAACGCCATCAGTAAATTTTACAGTAGTTGTAATTTTGTGTGAAGCATTATCTAATAAGCTTGTAATTGTATTATCATCATCTTCAAGTTCATCTGAGTCTAGGTTCCATTTAATGGATTCAACAGTTCCTGATTCAATGGCAACCCAGGCAGTGAGGTTACCATTTGGACTTAAATTGTAATGCAAAGAATAATTTGCATTGGTATTGTATCCCAAAATCAAATCGTTGCAAAGATCAGAATGACTTCCATCAGTAAATGTAATTTCTCCACACACATGATATAAACCTGGTTTATATACATAAACATTATCTGTCCCTACATGGACATTATCAAGATACCACTCGATTGAGCTGATGTTATTGGCATTACTGAAAGCATTTTTCGATAAATAAGCCAAAGGTGAAACTGGATCTGAAGCCCAGGTTATCGGATTAGATAATAATGTCGGAGAAAGGGAAAATGGAGCATCTATGTTTCCATCGAAAAAACCAAATTGAATTTCCGTTTCCCCATCACTTAGTTTACCTGTATACTTTTTCACACCATTTACATTATCAGTATAGGTGTACATGTATGCATTGTCATCTCCTGCCGTGAGCGAAAAATTTTGTCCGGCAATTGCCCCAGTGGCCTTAAAAACAGGATCATTTCCTTGAGGAATGTTGTTGATTTCCTTTTTTTTGCAGGAAAGAGCAAACAGTAGAGGAATAGTTATGAGTAACGATATTTTTATGTTAGTAGTCATGTTGAGATAATCATTACAGTTTAATAGATTTTCGAATGAAGAATTGTCCTGAAATTGGTAAATGGTTCGTTTTTCCATCGAACATAGTGCCAATGATGGGTGAAATCATTTGGAATTGTACGTTTCCTCCAATTTGAATGGAAGGTGTAATTTTATAGGTGTACCCAAGGTTTGATTTCAAGCCACATCTTACTAATCCAGAAGGATAACCTGCATTGACCAAACTTTGTGAGTAGCCGAAGAAAGTTTCGGAAATTGCAACTTTCCCATCTTCTGGAGTACTTTCAAATGTAACTTTTGAAGTTAGTAATAAGGTTGGTGTTAATCCAAATTGGAACGTGTGCTTATCTTTTTTTACACCAGCCATGATCGGTAATTCCAGATTATACAATTGTCTGTATTTGATTTCGTTGTCATTATACTGTGAACCAAAACTGTATGTTTTTACACGATCACGAACATAAAGGTTGTTATATGTTGTAAACGATAAATTGACACCAGTTGTAAAGGACCATATTTTGGTTG
>CAIUKX010000641.1 GCA_903899795.1 uncultured Flavobacteriales bacterium | reverse complement strand
ATATGCACATCAAGACATGCTCCTTGATAATTAGGACGAGTATGCATTAAAAATCCATTAGCTGTTTTATAGCCTATTCCTTTTACTTCAACCAAATCTTCGACAGAACAGACTTTAAGATCTAACCTCGCATGAAGCAAAGACATGAAACTTTTAGCTTTATTGTTATAACAACCGATGCCACTTTGTCGCATTTCTTCTGCGAGAACAGCATTATGATTAATAAAACCAATAATGTCAAACGGTGTTGGGTTAGCAACTATCATTTCGGCAGAAGGTCGCCAACCAGAAAGAAGATGATCTAAACATTTGGCTGATGTTACACCGTTTTTACCAGCAGCACAAATCCAAAAAAGTATTAAAAGTTGCAATTCAGCCTCATCACAATCATATTTTGTAATATTTATTGGATCTACCAAAAATGAATTCATTACTTTCTTTCTAATTTACACCAGCAATTAATCTTATTGATCCGTTTAATCCGGTAAAAATTACAGTTGGAGTAGGATCATTTTGACAAACATTAGCAGATCCACTTATTGTCGCGGAAGGAGGAGTTTGTGAAAAACAAGTTGCCGAGGGGATGATACTGAAAAGTATCACCAGTATCATTCCAAGAGTTAAAGGAACTACTGATACTTCTATTTGTTTTTTTGCTTCCATTTCGATTCGAGTATTTTAGATTAACGATTCTTCTCAATGATTTGCAAAAATTCAAATGGAGGAATCTTCAATCTGATGAATAATTTGTCATAGTAGTTTATTTTTTATCTAATTATTGTGAAATTAATTTAAGTCAAAAAAAGGAGGGAAACAAAAAAAGCAGTCAACGATGTATATTTGATATATTTGAGTGAAAGAAAAGCATTTTTGGCTGATAACTTAAAGTGTTATGTTTTTGTAAACAGGCAGATCAATAGATAAACTTTTCATAACTATTTGGTAACATTTGATCTTGTAACTTTCTTTAACTTTAATGTAGAAATTAATATTTAACCTAAATGAACAAACAAATATGGGATAAAGTCGAAGCGTTCAGCTTTGATACTCTTGAAGAAGAGTACGGATTTTCAATTCGACTGGCAACTGAAAACAAATGGACCAACTATTTCACAAAACAAGCTATTCTAGAGTACAAAAAATTCATGTATTTAGCGACAATTTCGGATCAAATGGTGTCACCGTCTGAAATAGTAGATGAAGTGTGGCACCTTCACTTGCTGTTTACGAAATCATACACCGATTTCTGTAAAGTATTAGGTAAAAGGATTGAACACATTCCTTCAACACACAATAAAGAACAAATGGAACTTTTCAGAAAGGCTGAGTTGCATACAAAAAAAATATATGAAGATCATTTTGGAAAGCAACTTCCAGATTTTTGGTTTTATTCGAACGCTTGGGATCGATTGCGACTTGAAAAATCGAAATTCAATCTTTGGGAGTTACTGATAGGTGCTGGAGTCTTAATTCTGTTATTGATTTTTCCTTTTACTTGGTTAGTCAAGCCTATCTTGCTTACAATTGGAAATCCAGCTTATATGATTCTATTGATAAGTGTGACTCTAATCAGTTATTTAGTATTAGAGTTTTACAATCGAAATTATCTGTACGAATTCTTTAAAAATAGAAAGGAAAGTTTGATTTTGAAAGAACTTTCACCTGATGAATTAATTTATCTGAAGTATCAAAAACTTCAAAATGTGATCCATCACACAGTGAATCATTTGCTGAGAAGAAATATACTAACAATCTTAACATCAAATAAATTAACCACAGTTAATCAAATCGATGAAACAAATCCGTTAACAATTCAGACTTTTCGAAAAGTAGAATCTAATGATCCTATTTTTTATTCAGGATTGAGTTCCTTACTTCATTCACTACCAGTTTACCAGCAAGTGGAAATTGCAATGAAAGAACTTCAAAAAAAAATTCAGGAATCACAACCGTTTGTCAGACTTTTTCTCTTAAATCTGTTTGTGTATTTGATGTTAATATTATTTGGATTTGCAAGAGTAATTTTAGGTTATGAAAGAGGCAAACCCATTGTATTCATCGTTATCATATCAATAGCATTAATAATCAGTTCTCTATTTTTGCTCTTTAGATTAAGAACTCTTTTCATGAAAAAGATTATTCCAACAGTTTATAAAAATGAAATAATGTCTCAAGCTACTTATAAAGAAAAATATGCTCCATGGGAATTGGAATATTTCTTAAATGGAGAAGCATATTTGATGTTATCATTTGTCAGTTTAGTCGGATATGTTGAACGAAATGATGGATTTAGTCATTCAGGAGGCGGCTGCGGAAGTTCTTGCGGTTCTAGTTGTGGGAGTTCCTGCGGGGGAGGCTGTGGTGGTTGCGGAGGTGATTAACCAATCCATCTAGAAACACCGAACTTTTCTCACGAATAATTAACCCATTGGATCGATTGGTTAGTAAATGGGTAAAATGACTTTCATCTGTATAAACTTCAACTACAAATCCTTTGTTATACAAAACATCTTCAGCAATTAACATGGGTAAATTGGTTACTCCTGATGTTCCTAAAATAAACAAAATGCGACTTTCACCGGCAATTTTCATCGCTGAGTCGAATTTGTAATAATGTTCGTTGTAGTATTCATCGAACCACAATACATGGGGACGAAGCAATTCTCCACATTTGGGACAGGTCAATAATTTCAATTCGGTTTCTGTAATGGTTGACTGATTTCTATTTTTCCAGTCGAAACCATCGGGAAAAGGGTAGAGTTCATTGGTACAAGTATCTCCGCATCTGACGTAATTCAAGTCGCCGTGAATGCTGAATAATTTATCGGGAGAACTTCCTACACGTTTGTGCAATCCATCAACATTTTGAGTGACCAATGCAAATTGACTATGCAGTAGTTCCTCCAATTCTTTTAATAAAAAGTGGCTGGGATTTGGATTGGCATTTTCAACAACTCCTTTGCGGTACAAATACCATTTCCAAACTTCTTCGGCATTGATCTGAAACATACGGTTTGTTGCCATTTCCTGCGGATGGTAATTTTTTGAACCGATGGTCCAATACCCTTCTTTTCCCCGAAAGGTTGGGATGCCACTGTCGGCTGAAATTCCAGCTCCAACAAGAAATGTAATTTTAGAAGTAGTTTGAAGAGCTGAATGAAGTTGTTCTGCTAATGTTTGGTTCAACATTTCTGATAAGCTACAGGAACTATTTTTCTTCTAATTTTCCGTCGGCATGCAGCGCGAATCGATTTTTGTTTCGATCATGCGTATATTCTTGTTCCGGCCAAGGCCATCCACCGAATTGCGTACGCTGGTATTCTAAAAAAGCATCTCTGATTTCTCCTTCGGTATTCATTACAAAAGGTCCATGTTGTACCATTGGTTCTTTGATTGGTTTACCTTGTAAAAGCAAAAGAAAACAATCCTCGTTACCAGCTTTAATCGTGAATTCAGCATCTGCTTTGGTATGAATAGAATGATAATCAGGAATGGTATTTCCATCGATGGAAAGTCCTTTCCCTCTGTAGTAGTAGATGGTTCTGTTTACTTCAGGACTGGCTTTTGGAACTTTCCAATTGCCGTTTGCTTCAATTTTTATTGTCCAGATTGCGACTTCATTTTCAGGATTTGCCGCCCAGGAATCCGGTGTTGGTGAAGGGGGAGTGGTATTTCCAATTTTTCCGGCAATCACATTGATTTCAGTTGCTTTTCCCGTTGAGTCTTTTTCAATTACAAGAGGAATGGTGTCGTCCCAAAGCATTTTGAAATGTGGTTCAACAAACTTGCTGACTTTCGGTAAATTCAGCCAAATCTGAAATAATTCCATCGGATTCCCTTTGTCAGAATTCAATAAGGGAAACATTTCGGAATGGAGGACACCTTTTCCTGCCGTCATCCATTGTGCATCTCCGGCACCAAACCGGGCAGCAGCACCCAGCGAATCCGTATGATCAACAAATCCTTCTTTGACAACTGTTACCGTTTCAAATCCCCGGTGAGGGTGATAAGGAAATCCCGGAACACTTTGTCCGTGATACATTCTCCAACCGTCTTTCACAACAAAGTCATTTCCAATGTTTCTACCCGTCAAAGGAACTGCAGGACCCAGCTGTTCGTTTCCTTTTGGAAATTCATCCCTGTGATGCACACAAAAAATAAAAGGATCTTTGGTTTCCCACGGAAATCCTAAAGGTTTGATCGTGATTTGAATATTTTCCATTGATGTATTATTTTCAAATACGAATGTGCACTTTATTTTTGAATTAAGAATAGTTCCTGTAGTATTTAACTCAAGAGCCAAAAAAATACAGCAAATTCATAAAATCTAGGCGACTATCTTATATGACTGACCTTTCTTTAGTCTTATGTCTGCTGTCTTTCAGTCTAATTTCTCTAATCAGCTTCTTAATAATTCAATCACCGTTATTTCAGGTAAAATACCGACTCGGCCTGGAAAGCCTAAAAAACCGAATCCGCGGTTGACATAAATGTATTTATTGTCTTGCTCATAAGCACCAGCCCATTGCGGGTACAAATATTTCACCGGACTCCATTTGAAACCCGGTATTTCAATTCCGAATTGCATACCATGCGTGTGTCCGGCGAGTGTCAGGTGAAAATGTTTATCGTGTTTTAAGGTCACAGCTTCCCAGTGAGATGGGTCGTGTGAAAGTAAAACTTTGAACGTATCATTGTCTACTTCCGAAGATGCTTTGTTGAGATCTCCGTGTTTTACAAAACCTTTTTTTCCCCAGTTTTCAACTCCTACAAGTGCAATTTTTTGTCCGTCTTTTTCAATGTAACGGTGTTCATTCATCAATAAATCAAATCCGATTTTTTGGTGTACATTGATCAGTTCTTCGAAGTTCTTTTGTTTTTCAGCAGGACTATCCCAAATCAGGTAATCTCCGTAATCGTGATTTCCCAAAATGGAAAATTGTCCATGAGGTGCTTTCAATTGCGAAAAATGATCAATCCATGTGTCCATTTCATCAGCTTTGTTGTTCACCAAATCGCCAGTAAAAACAAAGAGATCGGATTTTTGAGCATTTGCTAAATCAATTCCTTTTTGCACAGCTTTCGGATCATCAAAACTTCCGGAGTGAATGTCTGAAAGTTGTGTAATGGTAAAACCATTGAAGGCTTCCGGTAAATCTTTGAAGTACAATTTGACACGGTGAACCCGGTATTCATATTTTCCTTTGAACAATCCGTAAGCAATACCGGCAAAGGGAATTGCTGCCAGTCCCAGACCAATTTGGCTCATGAATTTTCTTCTTTCAGGAATGAATCGCACGTGATCTCCATCCGGGTGGAATTTAGAAACAATAAAAGTGAAAATTCCCTGTATGAGTCGAACGATGTCATCAATCAACAGGAATGGAACGACAAGTAATTTAGGTACAAGTGTTATGACCATTATCCCCATGATCCAACCTACATTTTTACCCGGTCCGGCAGTGAATTTACCTAGTATTGCCATTGTTATTATT
>CAIUKX010000640.1 GCA_903899795.1 uncultured Flavobacteriales bacterium | reverse complement strand
TTCTCCAAATTTGAGATCCGAAACGGCAATTACCTTGTACCCAAGTCTTTGTTTGTTTGAGGCAACCACGGTAAGTATTGGTCGTGGCACGGATCGCCCGTTTGAAGTGTATGGTCACCCGATGTTTCCGAACAAAGGTTATTCTTTTACACCTGTTTCTTGTTTTGGGGCAAAAAATCCACTTTGTGAGAATAAATTGTGTAATGGTTTTGACCTGCAGAACAGTATGAAAAAGCGGACCTACGAAATCAATTTAAATTGGATTATCAATGCAAAAGGGCTTTTGGGGGATACAGTTGAATTTATAGATCAACCTGCTTTTTTCAATCGTTTGGCTGGAAATACTTTTTTGAAAGAACAAATTTTATCGGGCATGGCGGCAAAAGATATCCGAGCAACCTGGAAACCAGGACTTGATAATTTCAAGAAAATTCGGCAAAAATATTTGTTGTACGATTAGACTTGTTGTAATTAAAGTGCAAATGAAGGGGTGTCCAGTTTCCTAAATAAGCGCCCATAGGATTGAAAATCAGTGGAATTTATTCGTAATGAAAAGCCTATTATTTATCATCAAAAAAATCAAATTTTCTTTTTTGGTTTCTAACTCGATTTCAATTCTCATAAAGTATTGTTAATTTTCTATTCTTTAGGCAGATAATTTCCTCAATTCCTCTATTTTTCCTAAATTTGCTGTCCCAAACAAAACAAGAAAATGGCTGAAGAAACAAAACTGACAACCGAGGAGAAAGCGTTGAAGATTAACCTGACTCCTGATATTTACGGTTGTTTTGCAGAAATAGGTGCTGGACAGGAAGTTGTTGCCAACTTTTTTAGAGCCGGAGGAAGTTCAGGTACGATAGCCTTTTCACAATCTGCATACGATATGAAGGTTTCTGATTCGATGTACGGAGAAGCTTCCCGATATGTATGCGAGGAACGTTTGGTGACAATGCTCGGAACTGAATTTGAAACGATGAAATTTCGTTTGCCGGAAAAAAATAAACAAGCACGCTTTTTTGCATTTTGTAATACAGTTGAATCGTTGAATTACCACAAGACCAATCAAGGTCACGGATGGGTTGGTTTGCGTTTCCAATTGGATGTAAATTCACCACCGAATGATATTATTTTGCATATCAAAATGCACGATATCAGTCATAAAGCGCAACAGGAATCACTAGGAATTTTAGGTGTAAATTTGATTTATGCTGCCTATTTTTTCAACAGTGATTTAGACGATTTTTTAGAAAATTTGGTGCACCGTCTGCCACGTGATCGAATGGAAATTGATATGCTACGTGTTTCGGGACCGGATTTTGAAAACACAGACAACAGAATTATAGCCTTGAACCTTGTGAAGAGAGGAATGACGGATGCAACGATGTTTGATCTTTGCGGAAATGTACTTCAACCGGCAACTGCTTTGTACAAAAGAAATATTTTGTTGATGCGAGGGCGTTTCAGACCGGTGACGAAGGTGCATATCAATATGATTGAAACGGGACTTAACCACTTCCTGAAAGAAAAAGATGTGGATGCTGAAAATGTAAGTGTTGTATTCGAGCTTACGTTGAAGGATTTAACAGCCGATGGAAAGATTTTGGACAAAGATTTTGTGGATAGAGCTGAATTACTTGGTTCCCTCGGTTATACAGTGATGATTTCCAATTACCTGAAACATTACAAAATGGTCGATTATCTGGCTTCCATTGCGAAAGGAAAGAAGATGGGAGTTATTTTGGGAATTTATAACCTGCACAGCATTTTTGATGAGCGCTATTATGATAATCTTCCTGGTGGATTACTGGAAGCTTTTGGTAGAGGGTTTGGGCACAATGTAAAATTGTATGTATATCCTGCAATTGATGTGGAAACGGGAGATTTGTATTCTTTGAATAATCTTAAAATTCCAATCAATTTAACCGGACTTTTGACCTACATGAAGGATAACAATAAGTTGGAGGCAATTGAAGAATTTGACCGTAAGTTATTGTCGATTATGTCGGATGACGTGCTTTCCAAAATAAAAGCGCATGCTGTTCATTGGGAAGACGATCTTCCGGAAGAAGTAGTAAAAGCAATCAAGTTTTATCATTTGTTCGGTTTTCAGGAACCAAAGGAGCCGACAACCATTAAACAATAAATTATGCCGCACATAAAAAACGCACTGATACGATACAGGATTATTGACCGGGCTTTGAGAAATAAGTACCGTCCGTTTCCATCTAAAAAGGCGTTGCGTGAATTATGTGAGGAATCACTTTTCGGAAGTGAAGGTGAGAATATTTGTGATTCGACTATTGAGAAAGATCTTTTCGCGATGCGGATGGAACACGATGCTCCGATTCGTTACAACAAACGAGAAGGAGGATATTATTATACTGAACCTGATTTTTCGATCAACGATATTCCGCTGACGAATGATGATATTACTTCCATCAAATTTGCGATCAATACCTTGAACCAGTTTCGTGAAGTCGACATGTTCAAGCAGTTTGGAAGTGCGATCGATAAAATTGTGGATCGGATTACGATTTCAGATGATCCGAGGGATAAGGATATCGTCAGCTTCGTTCAGTTTGAAGTTGCACTTTCTTCTAGTGGCAATGAATTTTTAGCTCCGTTATTGGAAGCGATCCGAAATTCATTGATCGCTACGTTTGACTATACGAGTTTCGTTACAGCGAAAACAAAAAGCAGAAAAGTAATTCCTTTGTTACTGAAAGAATATCGCAACCGATGGTATTTGATTTCCTTCGATTTAGACAAAAAAGAGATCATTACTTACGCTTTGGAACGAATGACGGACGTTGTGATTCTGGACGAAAAAGGAGAGAAACCTGCCGATTTCGATCCCGATCTGTTTTTCAAGCATGCAGTCGGAATTACGAGCAGTGAAGATGAACCATCTGTAGTTGTTTTCAAAACAGATCATGTCTCCGCAAAATACATTCAATCACAACCTTTTCATGTTTCCCAAAAACTGATCAAAGAAGGAAAAAATAAAACCATTTTCCAGTTGGAAATCTTAATCTCCGAAGAGTTCATTCGTTCTGTATTGAGTTACGGCGGAGGAATTGAAATCGTTGAACCGGAAGAATTGCGACATGAAATCATGGATCGGATCTCGGAGATGATGAAGCATTATAATTTGTAAGTTGATTGTACTGGTATAGAACTCAGAAAATTCATTCCTATGTGAACTTCTGCGGTTATTTTTTACCACAGAGTTAAAGGAGTTTGGCACAGAGTAACACGGAGTTTTGATTTATTATTCACACTTATTCTGTCTACCTCTGCTGTAAACTGCGTTTAAGTTAGACAGAATTCATACTTCAACAATAAAAACGCTGTGTTACTCAGTGAAATTAACTCTGTGTACACTGTGGTTAAATAATCAAGCAAAAATTCCCTGCATTGAGCAAAGATTATAATACAATCCTTGTTTGTCGAGTAATTCCTGATGTGTTCCCATTTCTTTGATTTCTCCTTTGGAGAGTACCATGATTTGATCCGCGTTACGAATGGTACTCAAACGGTGAGCGATGACAAGCGAAGTACGATCTTTCATTAATTTTTCGAGGGCATCCTGGACCAATTTTTCTGATTCGGTATCCAAAGCAGAGGTTGCTTCGTCGAGAATCATGATGGATGGATTTTTCAGTACAGCACGTGCTATGCTCATCCGTTGTTTTTGTCCGCCGGAAAGTTTGCTTCCCCTTTCTCCGATATTTGTATCGTAACCATTTTCGAGGTTCAAGATGAATTCGTGTGCATTGGCAATTTTAGCGGCAGCGATGATTTCTTCTTCCGTTGCTTGTTCCGTTCCGAAAGCGATGTTGTTGCGAACAGTGTCGTTGAACAAAATCGATTCTTGTGAAACAATTCCGATGTGACTTCGCAAATCGACCAATGAAGCTTCTTTGATGTTCACAGAATCGTAATAAATCGCTCCTTCGTTTACATCGTAGAAACGCGGTAATAAATCAGAAATGGTCGATTTTCCGCTTCCGGATTCACCTACCAAGGCGTATGTTTTTCCTTGTGGAATCGTAAAGCTGATGTTTTTCAATACAAATTCTTCTTTGTACTTGAAGGAAACATTGTCGAATTTTATCTCTTGAGCCAATTCGCCCAGTTTTATAGGATTTTCGACCTCGAAAATTTTCTCATCGGTTTCTATAATGGCATCAATTCGTTCCAAGGAAACTTTCGCTTTTTGAATGTAGCCAATTGAGTTAGAAATGTTTTGAATAGGGCGCATCAATTGCGAGAACATAATGATGTAAGTCAAAAATTTATCTCCTGTCAACAAGGAATGATCTTTATCTAAAATCAAGCTTCCGCCGTACCAAACGATACAAAGTAAAATGACCGTTCCGATTACTTCATTTAAAGGTGAAGAAAGGTCTTTTTTACGAAAAGTCCGTGTAATCAGTTGCTGATGTCTCAGGTTGATTTTCTTGAAAGCTGCTAAAACCTGGGGAACAGCATTGAATGCTTTGATGATTCGAACAGCTCCCAAACCTTCTTCAATCGAAGAATTCAAAACACCCATTTGATGCTGACCTTCACGAGCAGTAAGTTTTAAACTTTTTCCGATGCGGGAAATGATGAATGCAGAAATCGGTAAGAGAACAAAAGCGAACAAGGTCAACTGCGGACTCCAATACAACATGATACTCACTTGAATCAAAATGGTCAACGGTTCACGGTACACCAACTCAATTACACTGACTAAAGCGACTTCAATTTCGCCTACATCACTGTTCATCCGCGACATGAAATCTCCTTTTCGTTCCTCTGAATGGAAGGAAAGCGGTAATACCATTGCTTTTTCGAAGAGTTTATTCCGTAGATCCCGCACGACTGCCATCCGCATGTACGACTGATACCAGATCACGAGGTAACGAAATATATTTTTCAGTAAAAATGCGATCAAAACCGATACGCATACAAAGAGCAATGCTTTTTTAGGATTTTCAGCTGTTAAACTGATGCGAAAGTATTCGTAGTAGTCGGCGGCATATTCAAAAAATCGGACGAATCCTCCTTCGTAAACTGGTTTTACTGCTTTTTCTACCTTGTCCTGATTCAGAAAAAGCATCTGGAGGAAAGGGATAAATAACATTAAAGAGATGACGTTAAAGATCGTATAGAAAAAATGAAATATGACGATCATGATAGACGTCATTCTGTACGTAAATGCGTAGCGATGTATCTCAAAAATATCTTTCATCCGAACACAAAGATATGTTTTTGTTCGCCTTTTCATCTACCATAGCTAACAAATCTTTACTTTTGTGGTATGGGTTCAATTAGACAAAGTAGAATAGAGGGAGTAATTTTGGAAGAACTTTCCATTTATTTTCAACGCAATGCCAGAGAAATTTGCCTGGGAGCAATGGTCAGTGTTACCGTTGTGAGAGTAACTGCCGATTTATCGTTGGCGAAATGCTACATCAGTATTTATGCCGGTCCGGATAAAAAAGAAGTATTGGAGAATATCAATGTCAATATCAAAAAAATCAGACAGACGGTCGGACAGCGGATTAAAAATATGCGTAAAATTCCGGAGCTTCTTTTTTACATCGACGATTCGATTGATTACGCGAGTCAAATAGACGCTTTATTGAAAAAAGGATAAGTTTAAATTCCTGTCAAATAAAAGAACTATCAACGTTTCATTTTTCATAGCGCGCCGTTACCTTTCTTCCAAAAAGAAGAAAAACGTTATCAATCTGATAACCGGGATTTCCGTTTGGGGAATTTGTCTGATCACGGCAGCTTTGGTCATCTTACTTTCGGCATTCAATGGAATTGAATCGATGGTTGAGAAACTTTATTCCGAATTTGATTCGGATGTTGTAATTCGTTCCGTTCAGGGTAAAACCTTTAATGAGAATCAAATTGATTTCGAAAAATTAAAGAAAATAGAGGGAGTAAAATCCCTTTCCCGATCTGTAGAAGAAGTAGTAGTTCTCAAAAAAGAAAAAAAGTGGGTGAATGCTCACTTGGTAGGAGTTGATCCTGATTTCTTAAAGATGTCGAGAATGGATCAGCATATGATTGATGGTTATCCTGTTTTGAACGAGAACAATGAAGATGTTGCCATTATCGGAGCTACTTTATTAGATAATCTTGGAGGATTTATTCCACAGCGAGGATCAGAAAGCTTGTTGTTTTATGCGCCGAAACGAGATGCGAAAGTCAGACTTGGATCCAATCCGTTTACAACGAGACTGGTCAGGCTTTCAGGACGTATGAATTTTAATCGTGAAGTGAATGCGGAGTATGTGGTCGTTCCGCTGGAAATGGCAAGAGAATTATTGAATTATACGTCAGATATTACGTCAATACTTGTTGAAGCGAAGGAAGGATATGATAACGAAACGGTGAAAGAAAACATCATCGCTTATTTGGGAAAAGATTTTGTAGTGAAAACCAATTACGAAAAAAACGAGTTAATCTACAAAACGAGTAAGACCGAAAAAATCATTGTCATCTTTATCTTACTTTTCATTTTCATTTTGGCGGCCTTTAATTTGGTTGCATCCTTGACGATGCTTTTCATCGAAAAAATGGACAACATCAAAACCATGATCAGTTTCGGAGCCGATAAGCAATTTGTCTTCCGGATTTTCTTTTTTGAGGGATTGATGATTTCCTTCAAAGGAATCTTTTTCGGATTGATTTTGGGCTATGCCATTTGTTCCGCGCAGGTTTTCGGTAACGTCTTGGAAATGCCAAATTCCGGAGGAGAACCTTTCCCAATGCGAATTTCCCTTGGTGACGGGATCTTAATTTTAGCGCTGGTCAGCAGTTTAAGTTTTTTAGCTTCCTATTTACCCGTGAAATATTTGTTGAAAAAGAATTTCGAGAAAGAAGTTTTTTGAGAGAGACATAAGATCGCTGTGCTTAAAGACAAAAGACCGCTTCGCTCAAAGACTTGATTCAAGTAAATCCGCAAAGTATTTTTCTTGATTTGACAGTATCATGTATCTAATTTGACGATCACGTTGGATTTACCTATCCTAAGTCTTGTGCCTAATGTCTTGCAGTCTTACATCTAATCAAAAATAAATTTTACATTCCGTTTTCTACTTAAAACTTTTGATGTATCTTTGCGCCAAAATTCAGGATTCATTTTAAAAAGACACTGTAATGTCGGAAATTAAAGGAAAAATTTCTCAGGTAATCGGACCTGTTGTCGATGTAAGATTCGAAAAAGGAGTTGCACTACCAAATATCTATGATGCATTGGTAGTTGTAAAATCAGACGGAACAAAAGTAGTTCTGGAAGTTCAGGCTCACGTAGGTGAAAATTCTGTTCGTACTGTATCTATGGATTCAACAGACGGATTTACACGTGGAATGGATGCGGTATCAACAGGTAGCGGTATTAAAATGCCGATTGGTGATAAAATCAAAGGACGTTTGTTCAACGTTATCGGTGAAGCAATCGATGGAATAAACGAAGTAGATAATTCAGATGGTCGCGCAATTCACGCTGAGGCACCTAAATTTGAAGATTTAACTACAGCAACTGAAGTACTTTTCACAGGTATTAAAGTTATTGACTTAATTGAGCCTTACGCAAAAGGAGGTAAAATTGGTTTATTCGGTGGAGCTGGAGTAGGAAAAACAGTATTGATTCAAGAGTTGATTAACAATATCGCGAAAGCTTATTCAGGTTTATCTGTATTCGCTGGAGTAGGTGAGCGTACACGTGAAGGAAATGACTTGCTTCGTGAGATGTTGGAGTCAGGAATTATCACTTACGGAAAAGAATTCATGCACTCGATGGAAGAAGGTGGATGGGATTTGGATAAAATTGACATTAACGAATTGACAAATTCAAAAGCGACTTTCGTTTTCGGACAAATGAATGAGCCTCCAGGGGCACGTGCTCGTGTTGCTTTGTCAGGATTAACTATGGCGGAATATTACCGTGATGGTGAAGGAGACGGACAAGGAGCGGATATCTTATTCTTCGTAGATAACATTTTCCGTTTCACGCAAGCTGGTTCAGAGGTATCTGCACTTTTGGGTCGTATGCCTTCAGCTGTAGGTTACCAACCAACATTAGCATCAGAAATGGGAGCTATGCAAGAGCGTATCGCTTCTACTAAAAAAGGATCTATTACTTCGGTTCAGGCGGTATATGTACCTGCGGATGACCTTACCGATCCAGCGCCAGCAAATACGTTTGCCCACTTGGATGCAACAACGGTATTGTCACGTAAAATTGCAGAGTTAGGAATTTATCCTGCAGTGGATCCTTTGGATTCAACTTCAAGAATTCTTACTCCTGAAATCGTTGGTGAAGAGCATTATAACACTGCACAAAGAGTGAAATTCACACTTCAACGATACAAAGAATTGCAAGACATTATTGCGATCTTAGGTATGGATGAGTTATCAGAAGAAGATAAAATGATTGTAAGCCGTGCGCGTCGTGTACAACGTTTCTTGTCTCAACCGTTCCACGTTGCTGAACAATTTACAGGTTTGAAAGGAGTATTGGTTGATATCAAAGATACCATCAAAGCTTTCAATATGATCTTGGACGGTGAAATGGATAAATATCCTGAAGCGGCTTTCAACTTGAAAGGTGACATCAATGATGTGATCGAAGCAGGTGAGAAAATGCTTGCAGATACGAATGTATAAAACAAGTATAGAATGCATTTAGAAATAATCACTCCGGAAACAAAAATCTTTGCTGGCGAAGTAGATGCTGTATCTCTTCCAGGTTTGGATGGATGGTTTCAAGTATTAAAAGGACACGCTCCTATCATTTCAGCACTTGGAAAAGGAAAAGTGAAAATTGAACTTCCTACTCCTTTCGAAAGAAGCGAGAAATCAAGTGAGATGATTGAAGGCGATCAAAAAGATTCTAAAGTGATACGTGTAAGTATTAACGGAGGAGTTTTGGAGTTGCAAAATGATAGTATCATTTTGTTGGCCGAATAAAAAAACTTATAAATTTGAAGAGGGATTTGGTTTTCCATATCCCTCTTTTTTTGTTAAGGTATGTTAAGCTGAATAAATTATAAGCTGACAATACGAATCTTTCATTATTTTCGTTCTCAATTCTAAAGTATTAAATGGATTTTTTAAAACAAATAGATCTTTCGAACGTGCCGGAACACATTGCAGTTATCATGGATGGTAACGGAAGATGGGCTAAGCAACAAGGACATGAACGTTTATACGGGCATAACTTTGGGGTTGAATCTGTTCGTGAAGTTCTAAAAGGTGCTATGGAGCTTAAAGTGAAATATTTGACACTTTATGCTTTTTCTACGGAAAATTGGAATCGTCCCAAAGAAGAAGTAGAAGGTTTGATGGATTTATTAGTACGTACAATTGGTGGTGAAATCGACGAATTGAACGAAAAAGGAATTCGCTTAATGACTATTGGAGATATGAATGGTCTCCCTGATTCTTGTCAGGTTGAATTAAAAAGAGCAATGGAGCTGACGGCTCACAATCAAGATACAACTTTAATTTTGGCTTTGAATTACAGCGCGAGATGGGAAATCATGGCTGCGACAAAAAGATTGGCTGAGGAAATTCAAAATGGAACACTTACAGCTGATCAGATTGACGATAAAAAATTCAGTAATAGCTTGACAACAGTTGGTATTCCTGATCCGGAATTATTAATCAGAACCAGTGGTGAACATAGAGTTAGTAATTTCTTGTTATGGCAAATTGCCTATGCAGAATTTTATTTTACGGATGTATTGTGGCCTGACTTCAAAAAAGAAGACCTGTTCAAGGCAGTCATTGATTATCAATCAAGGGAACGTCGATTTGGAATGGTCTCAGAACAATTAACCAAGTAGATATGGCCGCAATAAATCGATATACCTTTCTCTTTATACTTCTAGCACTTGGTTTTTCAGTGAAATCTCAGGAAGTTATAGGTCAACCTATTGATTCTTTGAGATTGAAAGATACAGGTACTTCATCTCTTGGTGGTATGGATATCGATTTTACGGCACCTAGAAAATATGAAATTGCGTCTATTCGCATCGATGGAGCAGACAACTTTGATCACCAAGCAATTAAATTGATAGCAGGACTTCGTCCAGGACAATTGGTAACGATACCTGGAGATCAAATTTCAAAAGCGATCCGTAATTTGTGGAAAGAAGAACTTTTTTCTGATGTTGAAATCTACGCAGAAAAAGAAGTTGCAGGTGTGATTTATCTGGTTATTAAATTAACTCCTCGTCCGAAGTTATCTCGCTTCAAATTCAAAGGTTTACATCGAAGAGAAGTAGATAAAGTCCGTGAAGAGATTAGTCTTTATTCCGGTCAGACTATCACTGAAAACTTAGTGTATTCAACGACTAACAAGATCAAAGGTTATTTCAAAGAAAAAGGATATTATTCGGTGGATGTAAAAATCAATAGAGTAACGGATACTTTGATCAATAACTCAGAGATTTTTTTAATCGATGTTAAGAAAAATGAGAAGGTTAAGATTGTCGAAATAAACATTGATGGAAATATCTCTATTCCTGACTGGAAGCTGAAAATGGCTTTAAAAGATACAAAGCAGAAAGCATTTTGGCGTTTCTGGAAACGATCTAAGTTTAGCCAGGTCGCCTATGACAGAGATAAAGCAGCAATGCTCAATAAGTTTAATTCAATTGGACTTCGTGATGCGGCTGTGTCTTTTGATACTGTTTTTATAGAAGAATCGAGGGGAATCATTGTAGATATTAAAATCAACGAAGGACAAAAATATTACTTTGGTGATATCGAATGGATTGGGAATACGAAATTCAGATCCAGTTATCTGGATACCGTTCTTGGATTGAAACGCGGAGATATATACGATAAGATATTGTTGGATCAACGTTTGAATATGAGCCAGGACGGTAGAGATATTTCTTCCTTGTACATGGACAGAGGTTATTTGTTCTTTCAGATTACTGCGGTGGAAACTAATGTGACGGACAATTACATCAATTTCCAAATGCGGATTTTAGAAGGAAAAGAGGCGCGCGTAAAAAGAATAACCATTAAAGGAAATACAAAGACCAATGATTATGTAATACGTCGGGAAATTCGTACGAAACCTGGCGATCTATTCAATCGAAACGATATTTTAAGAACACAGCGTGAATTATCACAACTGGGCTATTTTAACGAACAAGGATTCCAAATTAACCCGATTCCAAATCCTGCTGATGGTACGGTTGATATCGAATATACGGTGGAAGAAAAATCATCGGATCAGATTGAGCTTTCAGGAGGTTACAGTGGAAATGGTGGTATGTATGGAGCTTCCGGACTTGGTGCAGGAGGTCTTGGTAGTACTGGAGTCAATGGAATGAGTAGTTATGGTGGTGGATTGATCGGTACAGTTGGTTTGACGTTCAATAATTTTTCTACTAAAAACTTTTGGAATAAATCATCATGGTCACCTTTACCTGGTGGAGATGGTCAGCGTTTGTCGATCAGAGCTCAATCGAGTGGTAAATACTACCAGAGTTATAACTTTTCATTTACTGAACCATGGTTGGGTGGTAAAAAACCAAATTCCTTGAATTACTGGATCAATCATACTGAAATGAACAGATCAGGTACTGCTAAATCATCTCCAACTTATAGTGGTTTAGCTGTTACCGGTATGGGTGTTGGATTGGGAAGAAGAAAAAAATTCCCAGATGATTATTTCAATGCGTACTACGAATTATCATATCAGTACTATGATTTAAGAAACTATCCTCTTTGGGCGGCCTTACCTAGTGGATACGCGAACGATATCAGCATGAAATATGTTTTGCAAAGAAATTCGATCAGTGCACCGATTTATCCGCAGGGTGGTTCAAATATTACGTTTACTGCTAAAAGTACTATCCCGTATTCCAAATTTGAAGGTATTACAGATTATTCCAACCGAACTCCTCAAGAGAGATTTAAATTTCTGGAATATTATAAGTTGAAGTTTACAGGTGAGTGGTTCCTGCCATTGACAAGAGACAAAAAATTGGTATTGAGATCTCGATTTGGTTATGCATTCTTGGGTGCTTATACAAAATCGAAAGGTTTAATTCCGAGTGAACGTTTTGTATTGGGAGGAAGTGGTTTATCGGGTATGAATCAAATGGCTGGTCGAGAAATCATCGCTTTAAGAGGATATGAGGACAATAGTTTATCTTCTCAAACAGGAGATCCGATTATCGCCAAATATGTAATGGAGTTAAGATACCCGATTTCTTTGAATCCATCTGCAACATTCTATGTTTTGGCGTTTGCTGAAGGAGGAAATACATTTCCATCTTTGGCACAATTCAATCCTTTGAATGTGAAAAGATCAACAGGAGTAGGTATACGTGTCTTTTTACCAATGTTTGGTATGTTGGGGCTTGACTACGGTTGGGGCTTCGACAAATTGGATAGTTGGTCCTATGGATACGGTGGCGTAAGTGATCAGGATATCATGAAAAAAGGATATCATACAAAATTGACATTTACCATCGGTATGAATTTAGGAGATTTATAAGACAAATTACACAAAATCTGATCCCACAAACAATGAAATGCGCTTTTCGACTTCCCCTAAATTTTTATTTTTCGATGATTAGCAATATTTTATTAATTTCGTCGTTTGCTTCACAAAAAAATAAGATATGAAAGCACTTTTTATTGGTTTGTTTTTGCTTTTTGGTACAGCTTTTGCCTTTGGTCAAAAGTATGCTTATATCGACTCTGATTATATTTTGGAAAATGTTCCTGAATACAAAGAAGCGAAAGAGAAATTGGACAAATTAGCAGATCGATGGACGAAAGAAATTGAAGACCGCTATGCAGCAATAAAGGTGAAGAAAGACAATTTTGCACGTGAAGAAGTCTTGTTGCCGGCTGAAGAGAAGCAGAAAAGAAAAGAAGAAATAGCGAAAATGGAAACCGAAGCTATGGAGATGCAAAAAACTAGATTCGGTGTAAAAGGTGACTACTTTCAAAAAAGACAAGAGTTAGTAAAACCTATTCAGGATAAAGTTTTTGATGCCATGCAGGAAGTTGCTTCGAAAAAAGCATATACCTTTGTCTTCGATAAAGCGAATCAAAGTAATTTGATTTATGCGGATCCAAAAGCAGATATAAGTGATTTGATTTTGAAAGAAATGGGTATCACGGTTAAACAGTAAATAAATTTTTTAATATAAAAACGAAGAAGAAAGAATGAAAAAGTTAGTATTAGCACTTGTATTAGTAGTTTGTAGCATTGGTTCTACAATGGCTCAGGCGGATAAAAAGATTGCCCATGTAAATGCTGCAAAATTATTGGATACAATGCCTTCCAGAAGAAATGCAATGGCTCAATTGAAGAAATTCGAGGAAGATGGTTATAAAGAATTACAAGAAATGGAAGCCGATTTACAAAAATCGTATGCTGTTTTTCAACAAAATCAACCAACGATGTCACCAGTAATTCAGAAAATTGAAGAAGAAAAATTGCAAAAAAAGCAACAAGCTCTTCAAGAACGTGAGCAATCATTGAATAATGAATTGCAAGCGATCAGTCAGGAATTGAATAAACCAATTTTGGAAAGAGTACAAAAAGCGGTAGAAACAATTGCTGATCGAAAAAAACTTTGGTATGTAATTGATGAATCGACAACACTTTACTTCAAAGGAGGATTAGACATCCAAGCTGAGGTACTAGTGGAATTGCTTCGTTTGGATGCACTGGCAACACAGAAATAATTTCATATAGATATTAGTGAAAGGGTAATCAATTTGGTTACCCTTTTTTGTATCTTTGAACTTGTGAAAAAATACGCTCCAATTGGTGTTTTTGATTCCGGCTATGGTGGATTGACCATCTTGTCAGAAATACAAAAACGGTTACCGCAGTACGATTATTTGTATCTGGGTGACAACGCGCGCGCACCCTATGGTACACGTTCTTTTGATGTGGTGTATGAATTTACATTGGAAGGAGTCAACGAATTGTTTGCGCGTGGTTGTGAATTGGTGATCATTGCTTGTAATACTGCTTCAGCAAAAGCATTGAGAACGATCCAGCAAAAAAATTTACCACTGATTGATCCGGAAAAAAGAGTGTTAGGTGTTATTCGTCCAAGTACGGAAATTATTGGAGAACTCACCAAGACAAAACATGTGGGAATTCTAGCAACTGAAGGGACAGTAAAATCATTGTCTTATCCGATCGAAATTCAAAAATTCTCTCCTGAAACAATTGTAACACAGCATGCCTGTTCAATGTGGGTTCCGCTTATTGAAAATGGAAAACATGCAACTGAAGCTGGACAAATGTTCATCAAAGAAGATGTGGAACTTTTGTTGCAAAAGGATGATAAAATTGACGTAATTATATTGGGATGTACACATTACCCGATCTTAAAATCGTATATTGAGTCAATTGTCCCTTCACATGTAAAAGTAATTGCTCAGGGAGGGATCATCGCTGAAAAACTAGAAGATTATTTAGTTCGTCATCCTGAAATGGAGGTTAAATGTTCTAAAAACGGAACAACTCATTTTTTAACGACTGAAAATAGTGAGGGATTTAACAAAAGAGCATCACTTTTTTTACACCAGGAAATAAAATCGGAGCATATCAAGCTTTAATTAAGTAATAGGCACGCCAGCCATCGTAGCTCGACAGCGTTCCTTAACAAGCCTTATTTCCCGCTCCGCAGTTGGGACGTGTGATCTGGCACCGGCTATGTCCATATGAATGTCGAGTTCCCTTGCGCATTTAGTAAACACTGATCCTGGATCACTGGAAAAAGAAACGATCTCATAACCTCGCTGGTGGAACTTGGCACTAATTTCATCAAGGCCCCGCTTGATGTCACCTGCAGTAAAATTCTTTGATGGGAGGTGCTGCACAATGGTGAG
>CAIUKX010000639.1 GCA_903899795.1 uncultured Flavobacteriales bacterium | reverse complement strand
TATATATCAATATCTATAATATCTCCGTTTCTTAATAAATAAGAAAATAACACGTCATAATCATCGAATATTTTAATTGAGTTCGATACTATAATATCGTTTGATATATTAAAATATCTTTTTATTAATTCTTTATCAATAGATGATTTTGATGGTGTAGTTTTTTTCTTTGATGATGATTGTTGTGATCTTTTGCGTAAAAACTGCCTTTTCTTTGAAAAAATCCAAGGTAGCTTCAAAATTTTCGTCGTATTCCTGAATAGGTTTCGGTTCATCAACTTTACCCGATAATTTGACGTTCGGGTTGTCAATAAATTTAAAAGCTGTCGGTACGGGACCAATTTCGTTACTGATGTGCTGGCTGTACAAATGCCATCCTTCTGCAATGGTTGCTGTCAATACAACTTCCTTAGACTTGGAATTATAATTTGTAGCCCATGTTACTTTCTCTTGTGCGAAAACTGTAAAATTCAACAATAGAGCAAAGTATACGATTATTTGTTTCATAAACCATTTTTATACTCTCCAAAGCTACACATTCATTTCGAGACATGAAATTGGATTTTAAGAGAAAGCTTGTATTCCTAACTTAAGAAGTTACGAAAAAAGAACAGTTATATCCAAAAAAAAGAGTTTGTACTGCTTTCAAACAATACAAACTCTCTAGATGTAAATTCTTTTTTAAAGTTTGATTTCTAAAATTCTTGAAATTGGAATCCAAATACCTCCTTTTAAACAAACAAACTTCGCTCCGTTTGCCCAAAGTGTTGTATCAACTCGTTTCAGTCCCGAGTCATCTTGAAAAATAATAGATACTTTACTGTGGTGTGCATTACCCAATCTTACTGCCGTCTCAATCTGGTTCATAAGACCCGGGTGCTGTTGGATTGGCGTTTTATCATGAAATGATAATGCCGCAACCATCTCTTTTTCTATTAATACTGGATTTTGTGTTGTTTCTGGCATAATTCACTGGTTTAAGAACCTAATGTACACTTTTTTTTTGTTTTATCAATACAAATCTAATAAAAGTAATCAACACTTGTTAAAATGAGTCACTAGTTTTTAGTCATCAGTCATTAGTTAAAAATTTAGTGATATTCATCTGTTGACTAATGACTAAAAACTAGTGACTTAACAACTAAATCTTCATTCTAGCCATCGCAGCAACCGACTGATCCGCAAAAAGTTTCTTTTCAAACATGTATTTTCCCGTTATAGCGATCATGGCGGCATTGTCGGTGCAATATTCGAATTTAGGTATAAAAACTTTCCATTTTTTCAACTGTCCGATCCTGTGTAATTCTTTTCTCAATCCTGAATTTGCCGAAACTCCTCCAGCAATAGCGATTTGATCAATCTTTAAATCGGAAGCCGCTTTTTCAAGTTTCACAAACAGAATATCGATAATGGATTTTTGGATTGAAGCGCAAATATCTGCTAAATTTTCCTCTATAAAATTTGGATATTCCTTCTCCTTCTTTTGAATAAAATACAAGATCGATGTTTTTAAACCACTGAAACTATAGTCATATCCTTCCATTCTTGGTTTCGAAAATTCAAATCGTAATGCATTTCCTTCCTGAGCATATTTATCTATCAACGGTCCACCCGGATATGGGAAACCTAAAATTTTTGCCGATTTATCAAAAGCTTCTCCAGCAGCATCATCTATGGTCGTTCCGATTACTTCCATTTCCAGGTAATCTTTCACCAATACGATTTGTGTATGCCCACCTGAAACGGTTAAACATAAAAATGGAAACTGTGGCTTTTCTCTAGCTTCATCATCAATAAAATGGGCCAATACATGTCCATGCATGTGATTCACATCGATCATAGGTATATCCAAAGCCAATGAAAATGCCTTGGAAAAGGAAGTTCCAACTACCAGAGAACCTAATAAACCTGGACCTCTTGTAAAGGCAATGGCATCAATATCATTCAAACTT
>CAIUKX010000638.1 GCA_903899795.1 uncultured Flavobacteriales bacterium | reverse complement strand
TGGCTTTTGCTGCCGCTCGTCTCGAAAATGACGCTTCATTGTCATATGGATCAGTGCAAAATCAGCAATATACCAAACTGTATACAAATGGTCAAATGCCAGTCAATAATTTATTGAATCCTTATGCTTGGGCTAAATTTGTTGACGATTGGAAAAAAGGAAATCTGAAGAGGAAGTGATTTTTTAAGTCATTAGTAATTAGATTGATCATAAACATTAATTTTCATTTCGAAGCATTAGCAAGTTGATTTTTAATCTGTAATTATCTTCCAATCAATAATCCAGTATCACTAAAATCCTCCATTTAAGTTTTTGGTGTATCTGTCATTCCATTCCTGACTTGTAAGAATTTCCGGAGCTACAATTGTACCCATAGTTCCACTTGTGCCCGCAACCCCATTGGTTCCGTTACTTCCGTCGCGGCTGCTGAGAATTTTACCTAACAATAAAGCATCCGAGTAATTACCTTTTCCTCCTTGACCACCAACTCCAGGGAAGCCTGCATCTCCTCCCTTAGTTGATAATGAGAAATAAGAACTCAAGTCACCGGTTTCATTGTTGAAAATGAAGTATACATTACCACCATTTCCACCTGAACCTGCGTTACCACCGTTACCACCATTTCCACCACGTGGAGAATCAATTTGTTTCGTTTTATCGATGTAACCATACATTCCATTGCCTCCGTTACCACCGCTCCCTCCATTGCCACCATAAGTTGAGACGATTATAGGCCTACCGTCGTGTTTTAATATTTCCGATTGATGTCTGCCATCTGAATAAAAGATTTGCAAGACTAAAAAATCCACGCTATTCATATTCGAGATTTTAGCGTAAATTTTTACGTCTTTTCCTGGTGTGCCATTTTCTCCACTGGTGCCACTTGAACCACTTTGTGAATAACTGCTGCCGTTTGAACCATTAGAGCCGGATCGTCCGTTATTTCCGAAACTTTCGACTCGGCACGAAGTGGGGTATTCAACGATCATTCGTTTTGAACCGATGATTTGATCGTTGAGTTTGTTTTTTAAATTAACATCAATACTTTCATACGAAACTGGATCATCTAATTTTAACATATAGTTTGATCCATCAAATTTTACTTCAGAAGAAGAAGTACTTACGAGATTTGTTTCGTTGAAGAGTAATGGGTTGAAAGGGCTTGTTTTGCCATTACTGAAAATTAAGTCGTAACTCAAAGGAGCATAATGGTTTACGGAAATGATCGTGTTTTTGATGATGATTCCGGTAAGATATGGTAATCGAATTGTTTTCTTGATGGTTTGTTTTTGATGATCACATGAAACTTCCAATTCACAAGTATTATTGGCTCCGGTAATTTCAGTTTGATTAAAAGTAGCAACTCCATGTTTAAAAGTGGATATATGGGTTCCTGTAACTTGAATTTGATTCCAATGCAGGGACATTTCATTCGGTTTTACTTCAATTTTTTTTCCACTCTTTTTAATGAGATAAATTGTCAGTGTAAAAGAATTATTTACTCCAAAATTTGAACTGTCGATTGAAAAATCAATATCTCTGATTCCGCCTGCAAAGAAAGATGGTGAGATGAATAACAATAAAATGAATATAAATGTTTTCATGTGTAAGATTTTATTTAGATTCGAGACTAAAGTGTTTTAACTCCTTTGACATTCTTTCCAATTGATCGACTAAGAGTTATATGTCTTTCAGTCTTCTGTCCTTTAGTCTATTCCAGAATAATCTTATTGTCTGTAACTTCAATGATGTCTCCCGGAATCAATTTTGCTCTTTTTCGGGTTTCAATTTCTCCGTTACGGATCACCATTTCTTCGTTGACAATCATTTTTGCATGTCCGCCTGTTTGCGCTAATCCAATGGCTTTCAGTAATTGGATTAATTCAATGTATTCTCCTTCAATTTTAAATGTTTGTTCCATTTCGTTTATTTATGAAATTTGTGAAAAGATTCTCTGCAGCTTGAAAAGAAGTGACAGAACCTTCATCAATTTTTTGTTCTTCTGATTGTATTTGTTCCTGAACCGAAGGGTTTGAAAAGAAATCGTTCAGGAGCAATTCTTTCAGGGTTTCATGAAACCAAAATTGGTCTTGCTGATGCCGTTTTTTTTCAAACCAGCCATTGGTCTTAGTGTGTAAGACAAATGAATCAATAATTTCAGCAACTTTGGGTATATTTTCTCCCGTTTGAGAGCTACAAGTGAATGATTTTGGAATCCATCCGTTAGGATTGGGAGGAAAAAGATGCATTGCATTTTGGTATTCCCGTGAGGCAGCCTTTGCTTTAGTAAGGTTGTCTCCATCAGCCTTGGTTATAACGAGTGAATCAGCCATCTCCATTATTCCACGTTTGATTCCCTGTAGTTCATCACCAGCTCCTGAAAGCATTAGTAACAAAAAGAAATCGACCATAGAATGTACCATTGTTTCCGATTGTCCGACACCGACAGTTTCGATCAGAATGACATCAAATCCCGCAGCTTCGCATAAAAGAATGCTTTCACGGGTTTTCTGAGCAACACCACCTAATGTTTTACCAGCAGGAGAAGGCCGGATGAAGACATTTTCCTGTTGGGAAAGATTTTCCATTCTTGTTTTATCTCCAAGGATACTCCCTCCGCTGAATTCACTACTTGGATCAATTGCTAAAACAGCAAGTCGTTTTCCTTGTTTGAGCAGGATATTTCCAAAAGCTTCAATAAAGGTGCTTTTTCCAACACCCGGTACTCCGGTTATACCAATACGAACCGATTTCCCAGAATAGGGGAGGCAAGCTTTAATGAGATTTTTAGCAAGTAGACGGTCATCTGTTCGGGTGCTCTCGAGTATAGTTATGGATGTGCTTAAAACGGAAACATCTTTCTCGAGGATTTTTGAAAGCAAAGAATCAACGTCTAACAGTCGTCGACGTTCCTTTCTGCTGTTGAACCAATTGTTTAAATGTTTATCATCCATGATTAACTACAAATATAACAAATTAACGAAAAGTTGAAATCATCCGCTTATAGGCTTTAAATCCCCTAACTGAATCTTAAACTCAGTAAAAAAGGGTTTAGTCCTTCAATATCGGTTATTGATCTAAAAAGCGTATTTTATTGTATGAAACACTACGTGATAACCAATGAAAAATGTATATTTAACGTAACCATGAACTTGCTATAACTTTTATGCTTAAAGAATACGATTTTCAAACAAAGCTTAAAAAGATTGATAATGAACTTGATAAAGTTGATGTCATGAACACTTATGCATGGCAGATTAGAAGATCGGAACCCATTAAATCACTAAAAATTGCTTCCGAAACCTATGAGCTTTCATTGCAATTGGACTATAAAAAGGGAATAGCAGAAAGTTTGAAGAATTCAGGAACCGCTTTTTACTTATTATCGGCTTATGAATCAGGGATTATAGATTTGAATAAGGCGAAAGATATTTTTTACAGTTTGGATGATAAAAAATCATTATCTGACTGTATTCGAAATTTGGGTAATATTTTTCATTCCATTGAAGAATACGAAAAATCGATCGAATATTACAATCAAGCGAAGGCTCTCTCGATTTCCATTAATGATCCGAAAGGCGTAGCTTATAATTTAGGGAATATAGGTTTTGTTCATTTTTTATGTAAACGCAATCATCAGGCTGAAGAATTTTTATTTGAAACAAGAGATATTCTGACTGAGATAAGAGATGATTTGGGATTGGCCGATGTGCTCAATAATATTGGTAACAATCATTTCGAGTTGCAGCAGTACGATAAGTCGATTGAGTGTTACGAAAAGTCACTTAAATTGAGTGAAGAGATAAAGCATTTGAGGGGAATAGCGAATTCATTTCAAAATATTGGTCGTTATTATGCGCACATGAATGATCTGGATCAGTCACTTGTATATTTTCATCAGGCTTTGGAAGTTGCAGAGCGAATGGGAGAGAAGGCATTGATTTCGGATATTTCTAAAAAATTGTCGACCACCCATGAAAAAATGAAAAATTTCGATACGGCTTTATTTTACTATAAAAAGTACGACGCTTTAAAAACTGAAATATTAAAGAGTAGCAATAAAAGTACAATGATGGCACTGCAAACGCAGTATGATTTGGACCATATTGAACGTGAAAAAGAAAATATTCGGATCAGAAACGAAGAATTGGCAAGTTTCAGAACTCAATTAGAGGAAAAAAACATCAAATTGGAATTGCTTTCTCTTGTTCCGAGTCAGTCTGATAATGTGATTATTATTACTGATGCGGAAGGAAGATTGAATTTTGTGAATGATAGTTTCATCCGTTTCAATGAAGCTACTTTTGAAGAATTGTGTGTTACAAGAGGTGATACGATATTTCATATCAGCAACAATCCGAATATCCGATCTTTGGTGGAGGAATGCATCGCTTCAAAAAAATCAGTTACCTATGAAGTGTTGAATGTTTCCCAATCTGGAGAGAAAGTTTGGGGTTCAGCTCTATTAACACCTGTCTTTAATAAGGATGGTGAACTTACCAATTTGATTATCATTGAAACAGATATCACAGAGAGAAAAGCTGCAGCTGAAATTATAGAAGAAAAGAACCGGGATATTACGTCGAGCATTACATACGGTAAACGGATCCAAGAGGCTATGCTTCCGGATAAATCATTGCTTGATGATGAATTTAGGGATAGTTTCATCGTCAATCGCCCGAAAGATATTGTCAGTGGAGATTTTTACTGGTTCGATAAATTGCGTAATCATGTCATTTTTGCTGTGGCGGATTGTACAGGACATGGAGTTCCCGGAGCATTTATGAGTATGATTGGAATTGATTTATTGAATCAAATTGTAAACGATAGTTCGATCACAACACCCGCTGCAGTGCT
>CAIUKX010000637.1 GCA_903899795.1 uncultured Flavobacteriales bacterium | reverse complement strand
TACGAACAAACGTTAACTTCTATCAATGAAAAAGAAGTAATTGAAGGAACAGTTATCGCAATCACAAAAAGAGAAGTTGTCGTAAACATCGGCTTCAAATCTGAAGGTGTTATTCCAAACGGAGAATTCCGTTATAATCCTGATTTAAAAGTTGGGGACACAGTAGACGTTTTTGTAGAATGTCAAGAAGATCGTTTCGGTCAATTGATTATTTCTCACAAAACTGCACGTATGCACAAAGCGTGGATTCACGTCAATGATGTATTACGTACAGGTGAAGTTATTACAGGATTCGTTAAATGCCGTACAAAAGGTGGTTTAATTGTTGATGTATTCGGAATAGAGGCATTCTTGCCAGGATCTCAAATCGACGTTAAACCAATCCGTGATTACGATGTTTACGTTGGTAAAAACATGGAATTCAAAGTTGTTAAAATCAACCAAGAATTTAGAAATGTTGTTGTTTCTCACAAAGCGCTTATTGAAGCTGAATTAGAAGAGCAGAAAAAATTGATCATCTCTGGACTTGAAAAAGGTCAAGTATTGGAAGGAACAGTTAAAAACATCACATCTTATGGTGTATTCATCGATTTAGGTGGTGTTGACGGTTTGATCCACATTACAGATCTTTCTTGGGGACGTGTTAATCACCCGGATGAAATTCTTGAATTAGATCAAAAATTAAATGTAGTAATCTTAGACTTCGATGACGATAAAAAACGTATCGCTCTTGGTTTAAAACAATTACAACCACATCCATGGGATGCTCTTGATGTTAACTTGAATATCGGAGATACATTAGAAGGTAAAGTTGTTGTTATGGCTGACTACGGTGCGTTTGTTGAAATCGCTCCAGGTGTAGAAGGTTTGATCCACGTTTCAGAAATGAGCTGGTCACAACATTTACGTTCAGCTCAAGATTTCATGTCAGTTGGAGATACTGTGAAAGCAGTTATTTTGACTTTAGACAGAGAAGATCGTAAAATGTCATTGGGTATTAAACAATTGATGCCAGATCCATGGGAAAATGTAGAAGCGAAATACACAGTTGGTTCTAAACACACTGCGAAAGTTCGTAACTTCACTAACTTTGGAGTATTCGTTGAGTTAGAAGAAGGAGTTGATGGATTGATCCATATCTCTGATCTTTCTTGGCAGAAAAAAATCAAACATCCATCTGAATTCTGTAAAGTTGGTGATGAGATGAATGTTGTTGTGTTGGAAATCGACAGAGAAAACCGTCGTATTTCTTTAGGACACAAACAATTGGAAGAAAATCCATGGGATGTATTTGAAACTATCTTCGGAGAAGGATCAGTTCACCAAGGAACAATCATCGAAAACAAAGATAAATCTGGTATCGTTACTTTGCCTTATGGTGTAGAAGGAATTTGTCCTGCTAAACACTTACGTAAAGAAGACGGATCTAACGCTAAAGTTGATGAGACACTTGATTTCAAAGTGATCGAATTCAACAAAGAAGCGAAGAAAATCGTTGTTTCTCACACTAGAACTTTTGAAGAAGGTGAAGACAAGCCATCGGCTTCTGCACCAGCAAAAGAAAAAGCAACAGGTAAAAAAGCTGCTTCTGATTCTCAAGCTTCTCAAGCTTCTCAAGTTGCAAAATCAAACAATCAAAATTCTGAAAAATCAACTTTAGGTGATTTAGATGCTTTGGTTGCATTGAAAGAAAAAATGGGGAAAGGATAGTCATATCTCAATCCATAAATATACTAAACAGGCTTTCAAAATTTGAAAGCCTGTTTTTTTTTGCTAACTTTCTGAAGAATGTAACTTTTCTCACTAAAAACAGTATTAGTTACTATCTAATTATCATTTTTTTGACTGTATGAATATGAAGAGTTTAGTTGTGAAATCCCCTCTGCTACTTATTTTATTTTTCCTTATCGTATTAACGAGCGGATGTCATAAAGTAGGCACTATCACCTACCCCACATCTATCAATTATGGTGACAATATTCTTAAACTTAATGCTATCGATTCAGTTACTGCAGGAGAAAGTTATAGTTTAGAAGTAGATATGACAAAAAAAAGTGATCTCAAGCTGGTTTTTACCAATTTATCAGATCATCCCACCAGTTCAGCTGTTACTTTTCCAAAGTGGTTATACGATTTCAATGACGGGTGGAATATTGGAAATTATGAAAATGATCAACAAACTTTTCACTCAATAAAAGAAGGAAAAACAGATATGCAGGTAGTTTTTACTGGTGTGAATGGAAAATGCAGAATTGATTTTTACGAGAACTCGAATAATATCACAAACTCTAAGTTGATCAGATGGTAAATGCTATTTTGTAAATTAAAAAACGAGGTTAATACAATTGATTAACCTCGTTTTTTTTTTTTTGCAATCATTATTTTCTAATAATTTTTCGGACAATTCTATCTCCGCTTTTCGATTCTATTTGGAACATATATAAACCAGCCTGAAATTGCGAAATATTAATTTTATCGCCTGCTTTCACTTCTTTGGAATAACAATTTTCACCATTCGGATCGATGATATTTACAGTATAAGTTTCATTTGAACCTGACATAATTTCCACGAAATCATTGGATGGATTGGGAGAAAGTACTATCAACTCATTTTTCATTCCATTTTCTTGTACCGAAGCTGTCATGG
>CAIUKX010000636.1 GCA_903899795.1 uncultured Flavobacteriales bacterium | reverse complement strand
TCCTTATTATTCTGGATTTAATGGGGCTGCTGGAGCAGTCCGTATTGTTTACCCCGGCAACACACGCACATTCCCTTCAACTTGCGTAGGAAGTCCATAAAAGTTTGTTGTAAATCAAAGAAAATTATATTGTTTGTGGTTTAATATATTTTCCATTGTTTAATTTAAGGAATTATCGTGAGTGATGCCACAACCCAAGAACAGTTACAGGCTTTTTATTATTTTCCTTCGACTGTCTATATTATAGAAAAGCCTGAATTTTTAGCTGATGCTAAAGCTGCTTGTAAAAAAGCAGTAGCTATAAGAAAAAAAGAAACTAAGTTAGATGAAATTTATCCTGTTTACATGACAGGAAACTTGTTTGAATACAAGGGTATGGATAAATTATCTGAATACATTGGTCAAACTGCATGGAATATCCTTAAAGAACAAGGTTATGCAATGGAAGGGTTTACCACTAAATTTGCTGAATTTTGGTGTCAAGAACACTATAAACATTCAGCTATGGATCAACATATTCATGGTTTTGGATCACAAATTGTTGGTTTTTACTTTACTGAAACTCCTAAAGATTGTTCTAGAGCAGTATTTCATGATCCTAGATCATCTAAAGTTCAAATCAATTTGCCAGAATCAGATCCAAGCCAAGCTATGCCAGCCAGCAATATGATTAACTTTGAACCAAAACCCGGTATGCTGATGTTTACCAATGCTTGGTTAGCTCATTCTTTTACTCGCCATGCAAGTAATAAACCTATTCAGTTTATCCATTTTAATTTATATGTAGAACCAGTTGCTCAAGCCCCTGTTTGTCAAAATCCAGCAGAGATTGTATGAATAAATACAGAATCCGATTTAATAAATCTAGAGGTCTTGAAGGCAGAGGATCTAAAGATCACGTTTGGAGAGTATTTGAAGGCGATAAAGAATATCTTGTTAAACATCTTCAAATAAATACCCCTATTGTTAGCCATAAAGAAGAAAATAGCGAAGATTGGAATATCGCTTGTGATGGTGTTTTAACTCTTGACAAAGCCACATCAACTGCCATAATTAATAAGGTAGGGCCTAAGTAATGTTTGGAATAAGTGCGTTTGCTCAGTCTCCATATGCCTCATTAGGTACAAATGCTTACGCACTTAGTATTACAGAAGATGTTGGTTTAACAGACTCTAACACACAAGCTAGCGCATTTTTACAAAGCATTACAGAGCCGCTAAGCTTGTTCGATAGTAATTCTGGAGCGGGTATTTTTATTGAAACCATTTCAGAAGGGTTTACCTTAGCTGATTCTGAATCTATATCCACAGCAAGTTTATTTAGTATTACAGAGAACGTTAATTTTAACGACGCTAACTCACCATTTAACAACTACGTCTTTTCAAATACAGAAGCCCTAACTGTAGCCGATTCTTTGGCATCTTATTTTGCAGCTTTAGAAGACCGCTCTGAACCAATTAGCAGTATCTTAGATATAAATTCAACCCAATCCGCTTTTGTAAACACTATAGCAGAACCGATAACTTTGGCAGATTCTAGGTCAGCTACTGCCCAGTTTGCAGCCAGCGTTACTGAAAATATTACCGTAGCAGACGTTATTTCTGCTGCAGCGCAGTATGCCCTGACTATTAGTGAAAATGCTACGTTAGCAGATGTAGAAAGCCTCGTTAAAACATTTATTCTGGCTATTACAGAAAACCTAACCACTGCTGATACCGCTTCAATCATCAGTATATTTAGCCTAGCTATTACAGAAAATCTTACTTTAAACGATACTCCTTCAGTACAGGCGGCCTTTTTAGCGGCTATAATTGAAAATGTAACCCTACTAGACTCGCTAATTACAGCGGGATGGATTAAAATAAACGATAATCAAGCGCCTACATGGGTAGCTATAGGTAATAACCAAAACCCTGGATGGGGTACATTATATAATAACCAAAATCCAGGCTGGATAGACATAGACG
>CAIUKX010000635.1 GCA_903899795.1 uncultured Flavobacteriales bacterium | reverse complement strand
GTCAAATTATACCAGCTGATGCGACAAGTGTTGAAGAATTGGATAATTTGGTTGAAAAATCAATGGAAATCCTTGGTGGAAAAATTGATTTTGTACTTCACTCTATCGGAATGTCACCTAACGTTCGTAAAGGAAAACATTATACAGAGAATGATTATAGATTCTACCAGCAAACGATGGATGTTTCCGCTATTTCTTTGCATAAAACGTTGGCATCTTTGTACAAAAAAGAAGCATTGAACGAATGGGCTTCAGTAGTTGCTTTAACATATATTGCCGCTCAACGTATCTTCCCTGATTACAATGATATGGCTGATGCGAAATCTTTATTGGAATCAATTACCCGTTCATTTGGTTATCATTATGGAATCAAAAATAAAGTTCGAGTGAATACAATTTCTCAATCTCCAACTCCAACAACTGCGGGACAAGGAATTAAAGGTTTTACGGAATTTATTAATTTCTCAGAACAAATGTCTCCACTTGGAAATGCTCCTGCGATTGCTTGTGCTGATTATTGTATCTCTATGTTCTCTGATTTGACAAGATATGTAACAATGCAAAATCTTTTCCATGATGGAGGTTTCTCCAACACTGGAGTTACGCAATCAGTGATCAATAAATTTGGTGAATAATTAATTGGAATTTATAGTAGAAATGCGACTTTATATTGAGTCGCATTTTTTTTGTCGGTAAGTACACTTTTTTAACTTACTTCACGTTCACAATAATAATAAACAAAACTAATTCTACTTGCTATGAGATCTACGATTTCAATTTTACTGTGTTTTCTTTGTTTTTATGGGAAGACACAAGAAAAAGAAAAGTATGCCGGAGAATTTACTTTAGGGATACGTTCAACCTCCAGTTTTTTTGACAATACAAACAATGGAAGGCCTGGTTTAGGGACAGGTGGAAATTTTAGGATTCGCTTGGCAGATAGAGTTAATACAGATTGGTTTGCTGATTATATTTTATCGACGACTGATTATTTGAAACGAGCAGATGCACATATCGGGTGGAGTGTACTGTTTTATCCGTTTAATTTTCAGAACAAAGGATTCAAGCCTTATGTACTGGCGGGACATTGTTTTGATTATTCTCAATACATAGATTTACAGGATTATACCCATAAAGCGGATCGTTGGAGTTCAGCAATTCAGGGCGGAATAGGAACTCACTATTATTTTACACCACGATTTGATATAACGCTTCAGGCTCAGTACATGATGCATTTAGGAACACATTTGGAATATGAAGTAGTCAATTCTCATGTGAATTTTATCAAAGAGAAAGGGACATTACCAGAAGGACATTTATTGATAACAGTAGGATTTAATTATACACTTGGGAAATTATGGGGAAGAAACTGATTTTTGTTTTTGTGTGCCTTTCATCTGTTTTGCAAGCGCAGGATTTAGCAAAAGGAGAACGGAAATTTCTATTAAAGGCCACAGGTTCTTTATATAAGGCCAATCAATTACGGAGTAATCTTCAGCATTATTATGTAGGTGGAAATCTTGAATATTTCTTTGCGGATAAATATTCATTTCGAGGAGATATTTATACTTTAGTGGGAGAGCGGAATAATGTCAATTTTTCAATGCGCAGTACAACTCAGTTAACTGCTGGATTTAATCGTCATTTTGCTGTGAATGGATGGAGTCCTTTTGTTGGAGTTTATACAGGAATGACACAGTTGCATTCGTCTCCAATTATTCAAGATTTTGTTACTGAAAAAGCACATCCGGACATTCAATACATTCCTTTGGTTGGTATAACGGCAGGAGTTCAGTATTATTTTTACAAGTATTTTCATTTTTATGCGGAAGCACGATTCACACATGAGGTGAGTCCATATGCTTCAGTTTCAATTGATGAGATTTCGTATACCGCCGGATTAGGTTTTCATATTCCTATGAAAAAAGTGAAGTAAGAAATGGGTTAATTTGTTTTGATGAAAAGTTCCTTTCTAATCATTGGACCATTACAAAACATTGCATCTAATATAGAAAGATTAGGAATAAATGGGCCGTGTCCAAAGACTTGAATGTAAGATTTCTGTTTTAGTTCGCCTGATTTGGATTCATTAAGACCATTTCGAAAATCTGCAATTTGATCATTTACGAGATATTCAGACGTGAATTTTGTATTTATAGATAAGTCCAACCAGATCAAAATTCGTTTTTGAATGAGATTATTGAATTTCAAAAGATTGCTTTCTTCTGAATAAATCAATTCCTTGACTTCCATTCCGTAGTGGTCGAAGTAGGGAGAAGAGGAATACGCACTTTCGATGGCACGCCAGTGATCTTTTCGCCAGTCCGTATCATAAGAAATTTCGACTTCATCAATAACAGTTTTTGACCCATTTTTTCGGATCACAGGAATAGATAATGCTTGAATTCCATTGGCTGTCAGTATTTCACAACGATTTCGATACGTTTGCTTGATGAAATGCTCCTTTGCTTCAATGAGAATTTCTTCTTGCTGAACCAAGCTTTTGAAGTACCGATAATTTCCAAAGTAAACCGTTGAATAAACGGACAACATTACTTGATCAATTTGAAAATACGTTCCGTTCTAACCCCTGCATAAGCGCTTTTTGAGAACCAAACCAAAGAAGCTTTACCAACAATATGATCTTCCGGTACAAAGCCCCAAACTCGTGAAT
Source organism: uncultured Flavobacteriales bacterium (assembly GCA_903899795.1). GTDB lineage: Bacteria > Bacteroidota > Bacteroidia > Flavobacteriales_D > Crocinitomicaceae > CAIUKX01. The sequence continues at coordinate 5,455 of CAIUKX010000635.1, read as the reverse complement.
CGGCCGAATTGTATCGATTGTCTCCCATTAACCAGTAATAGTTCATACTGAAGGTGTAAGTCGATGCTTTTTTTCCATCAATGAAAATTCCGTTTTTAGTTTCCGATAAAGTATGTCCTTCATAAGCTGTAATAACACGTCTGTACCAAGCTATATTCGATTCGTTGATCTTGATTGTTTGTCCTTTTTTCGGTAATTGAAAGCGAGTAAAATCGGAAACTGTATTGCAGATATACGGATCTTTAGGAAACATTCCCAAATTGGAAATCATTTGCGAACCTGTTGGTTTAGCATTCGATTTGTCTGAATATTGAGGCTGAACATCCAGTATGAATTTAGCATCTTTATTGTCTTGCTTGATTTTTGTATATTGATCATGCGTTAAATTCATCATAACTGTGTCTCCCTGACCGAGATAATAATCATTTCTTTCTTCTTCTAGACCATATGAAAGCATTTTATCTTTCGAAGGTCTTACAAAGTTGACAACTTTATATCTTAAATTTTGAAAAGGATAAACTTCAGCAGGACTTCCATTGATGTATAATTTCGATTCTTTAAGTTCAATCCAATCACCAGGAATTCCAACACATCTTTTGATGTAATTCTCTCTTTTGTCAACAGGGCGATATACTAGACCATGGTGTTCAATGTAGTTTGTTCCTGAACCAGGAATTCCTCCACGACAGTAGGTAATTCCTTTTGCCATTTCTGTTTTAGCAATTGCCTTCCATTTTTCGATATTTGTAATAAAATCAGGACCAAATTTGTCTTGAAATTCAACACTGTATGGATTAAAATTTTGACCAGAACGATTGATCATATCTTGCCAAAAGTAATAATAAGCTTCATCGTTCAATATTCCATGATAATCATGTCCCATTAGACCATCTGGCATTCTAGGGTCATAGACAGCAGTATCACCAGAAGGATAATTGAATACTACTACATCATAACGGTTCACTTTGCCGAATCCCGGAAGTCGGGTGTAATTAACCTTTTCCAACGTTGTATACGACTTCATCGTAATCAAAGGAAGTGTATTGTGAACCAATGGAAACGATAATGGTGTAACAGGAACTTTAGGTCCGTATGCCAATTTATTCACGAATAAAAAATCCCCTACAAGCAAGGTTTTTTCCATTGATCCGGTTGGAATTTGAAAAGGTTCAAAAACATACGTACGAATGATACTCGCAGCTACTAGTGCAAACATGATGGAATCACCCCATTCCTTTACTTTAGTTCTGTTACCCGGTTTTTCTCTGGAAATTGATTTGAAAATGAAAGCAATAGCATGACCAAAAATAGGAAGGGCTAAAAATAAAACTAGATTATCTCCGTATGAACGCGCATGAACTTCTTTACCATTCATCCAATTGGTTTCAGGGAGAAAGTCTTGTTTCGATTTCGCTATTTTTGCGAAGATGAGGTAAGGAAAAAAAATTCCTTGTAGCGTATCCGATAAAGAATAATAACCAAAACGGCGAATATAACTTGTATTGACAACTGACCACATGATCAGGTGGATTCCCGGAAAAAGAAGCAATAAGACCCACCATGGTTTATTACAGCTGATTTTGTATGCGACGAAATAATTATACCCAGGGATCAATCCTTCCCATGATTTGTGTCCTGCTTGTTCGAAACTTTTCCACCACATCGCAAGATACGGGTGAACCAATAAGAAGAGATAAAAATAAAGAGCGTTCATAGGTTGATTAAAAGTTTAAAACATCATTCATTTTATAAATACCTTTTTTTCCAAGGAGCCATTCAGACGCAATAACTGCACCCATAGCAAATCCTTTTCTACTGTGAGCTTCATGAGTGATGGAAATAGTATCTATTTCAGAAATATATTTAATAGTATGTGTTCCGGGAACATCAGGTAATCGGTAAGATGTCAAAGACAATTGATTCGGATTTGTATATGGAATCTCTTCTCTTCCGAGTACCCAAGAAATATAATCTTCATTGTTTTCAAGAATTCCGTCGGCCAAAGTAATTGCAGTACCGCTTGGAGCATCTAATTTTTGAATGTGATGAATTTCCTCAATTGATGCAGTATAAGTGTTTTTACCGGACATCAATTGAGCAAGTTTTTTGTTCAATTCAAAAAATACATTTACTCCAATGCTGAAGTTGGAAGCGTGTAACAAACTTCCTTCCTCTTGTTTGACTTTGTTTTCAACTTCCTGAAGGTGTTCATTCCAACCTGTGGTACCTACGATTATCGGAATTTTATTCTCCAGACAAAAATTGATGTGACTCAAGGCCAAATCAGGCTGAGTAAATTCAATTGCGATATCTACATTGGAAAAATCGGCATATTTTACGCCTAATTCACTGTTGCAAATCAATACTATTTTATGACCACGTTCTTCAGCAATTTTTTCAATTGCCTTTCCCATTTTTCCGTAGCCTATCAATGCTATATTCATAATCAATATTATCTGAGCAAAATTAGAATTTTATGTTTGGATAACTAATCATTTAACGAAAATTTAAACTTAATCCGATTCCGGCTGTTCTAGTATTTAAAAGAACAGGATGAATTTGAAATGTTAAATCATCAGAAACGTCAAATTTTACAAAATGAGCACCAACACCTGCATCAATCACTTGGAATAAATAAGCCATACCAAATGCAAGAATGGAAAGATCCCGGCGGGTAGAATATCGTTTGTACAAAGTCAAAACTCCAGCATTATCATAATCTGTCCATTTGGGATTCAATTGACCTGTCGGGACATTGTTCAACCGATCTTTATATTCGTTTTTTAAGGATTGTTGTGTTACCTGATTTTTGATCAAGAAATAACCGGTTGAACCCACAGCAGCATAAAAAATAGGGACTTTCCAGAAAACGTTATTTCTGCCTTTGACACCTTTTGCTGTATTTGCGTAATTGTAGAATTGCCCGGCTCCAGGAAGAACGGCTGAAAAGATGACAGCTTTTTTTACAGAATGCTGCGGTATAGAATCATGTTTTGTTGTATCACTTTGTGAAAATAGAAAGTGGGAGACAGACAAAAACGCGATTGCTAAACGCAGTTTCATCATTTGTTCAGTATTTCTATGATTCTATTTAAATCTACTTCAGAATTGAAGTTGATAATGATTTTACCAGCTCCATTGGTTGTCTTCTTCAATTCCACTTTGGAAGCCAGTTTATCCGCGAAATGCTCTTTGAAAATATATTGACCTGAAGTAAAAGCAGTAGCATCTTCGGTAGAAGGTTTAGATACTTTATTTTCTTCTTCAAATTTTTCAGGATCGTGTCTTTCAATACCTTGTCGGATCAATATTTCAACATCACGTACAGAAAGACTTTCTAGAACGATTTTATTGAAAATAGCTAATTGTAAAGCCTCATCACCAGCAGAAACAAGCGCTCTCGCATGTCCCATTGAGATTATATTGTCGCGAACACCAGCCTGAATATCAGCAGGAAGTTTCAGTAAACGAATATGATTGGTAATACTGGAACGGCTTTTAGCAATTTTTTGACTCAGCTGATCTTGTGTCAGTGAACATTCTTCAATCAAACGTTGGTAAGAAATAGCAACTTCAATAGCGTTAAGGTTCTCACGCTGAATGTTTTCAACCAATGCCATTTCCAGCATCGATTGGTCATTTGCAACACGGATATAAGCAGGAACTTCTGTCAAGCCGGAAAGCTGAGAAGCTCTGAATCTTCTTTCTCCCGAAATCAATTGATATTTGTCACGACCCAGTTTACGAACCGTAATTGGCTGAATAATTCCATGAATAGAAATCGATTGAGATAATTCCTCCAACGCTTCTTTTTCAAAGTTTGTTCTTGGATTAAAAGGGTTCGCTTCAATACTTTCGATAGGAAGCATAGCAATAGATCCAACAACATCTGTTGATGTGTTTTTGGTTGTAATATCTGTACTTGAATTTTCAAGCAGGGCACTAAGTCCCTTTCCGAGAGCTGAACGTTTCTTAATATTAGAGTTCATTATCTAATTCAATTTTTTTAGTGTCGTTACTGATTTTGGTTAGATTGTTTTTTTGAAGCACTTCTCTAGCGAAATTCAAATAGTTGAAAGATCCCTTACTTGAAGCATCATGCATGATGATTGTTTCTCCAAAACTTGGAGCTTCGCCTAACTTGGTATTGCGATGAATAACGGTATCAAAAACCAATTCCTGGAAATGTGTTTTTACTTCTTCAACAACTTGATTTGCCAAACGTAAACGAGAGTCGTACATCGTTAATACAATACCTTCAATTTCCAAAGATTCGTTTAATCTTCCCTGGATAATTTTGATCGTATTTAATAATTTTCCTAAACCTTCTAATGCGAAATATTCACATTGTACAGGAATCATTACAGAATCAGCAGCAGTTAAAGCGTTTACCGTAATTAATCCAAGTGAAGGTGAACAATCAATAATAATGAAATCATATTCATCTTTTATCTTGTCAAGTGCCAGTTTCAGCATGTACTCACGATTGGTAAGATCAATCATTTCCAATTCAGCACCAACCAAGTCAATATGTGATGGTAGAATGTCCAAATTCGGATTTTGAGTATGAAGGATAAGATCGTGAGGATGAACGCCGTTGATAAGGCAGTCGTAAATATTTTTTGTGTTTTTAGGGTCAAATCCAAGTCCTGAAGTGGCATTTGCTTGAGGATCAGCATCAACAATCAATGTTTTGTATTCCAAAACACCGAAACATCCGCCTAAATTTATAGCAGTGGTTGTTTTTCCAACTCCACCTTTTTGATTTGCTATAGCAATAATTTTACCCATTAGAATTAATTTGAACGCTAAAGATACACCAATCCAAGCGGATTAACGCTAATTTTCTAAGGTATTTATTAACATTTATTGGTCAGTCTTGTCAATATAAATCCTATAATTCCTCAAATGTAAGGGATTTGTATTTTGAAGGTGACTCGCTTTCAAAGGAGTATTCTCCAGTTTCTTTCAATTCTTTGATTTTGTTCAAAACATCGTCCAAACCTTCCTGAAATTTTTCAAAATCTTCTTTGTATAAAAAAAGCTTGTGCTTTTCGAAATTATCTCTCCCCGATGAACTGCTCTTCTTACTTTCAGTCAGGATAACATACAAATCTTTACCCTTTGTCGCCTTCACATCAAAAAAGTAGGTTCTCTTTCCGGCACGTACTACTTTTGAATACACTTCATTGTTATTATCATTTTCCATAGCTCTACAACTTATAGGATTTAACTTAAGTAACTGTCTGAATTTATTATGATTTTAATATTTTGAACCTTTTCAACCTAAATTTCGTTAAGTTTTACAAGAAATAAAATTCATTATTACTGAAAAACTTGCCTTTTTTTGAGTCGAAAATTCTTCAAAATCTTTTTATCAAATAATTTTAGACCGTTACTGAAGCAAATATGAACATTTTTTCTTACCCTAATTGGATTGTGAATAAAATATAAT
>CAIUKX010000634.1 GCA_903899795.1 uncultured Flavobacteriales bacterium | reverse complement strand
GTTTATCCAATGTTCATCATGACGATACTGGTAAAACATCTCAGGAATCACACCTATCCCGGCTAGGAAACGAATTTCATCCCCTAAATAGTAATAACCTTTGACAGGCATAGCAATATATTGATAAGTGCTGTGGTAGTTATAAGTCGAGTCAGCATCTTTATATGAATAGCTTTCGCCATTTTTCATTAAGGAAAGGCCACCTTCGAAAACAAAATGCTTAGAGATGTAGTTACGAAAACCGATGGAGTAGGACCAGGTGTTGTAAAAAGTTTCGTTTGCTCGTTTATCAAGAGGAGCACCGTATAATGAGCCATTTGTGATCAATTTCCTGAAACTTTTTGACCAATCGGTTCCTAAAAATACTTCGCTTGATCCGTCAATTTGTCTTTTAGGCTTGACGTTGTTTTTTAACTTAATCAACGTATCTTTTTTGGGTTCAGGGGTTTCGCCAATTGTGATTTGTGAATGACTGTTAAAAGATATTAACGTTAGTGAGATTAAAAAAGTGCGGTAAAATATTTTCATTATTTTTACAATGTTAATTCAGAAATAAATCCAAACAAATATCGTAAAATATTAGCACTTTCAACTATGACTCAAAAAGAAAAAACCAAAAAAAGCTTGTTACGACGCATTTTGAAATGGACTGGTATTTCATTCCTTTTACTGATTGTCATTTTGATTTTGATCCCCATTTTCTTTAAGAATCAAATTAAAGATTTAGTGATCAAAGAGGCCAATAAATCATTATTGGCTGAAGTTTCCTTGGGAGATTTTGATTTAACTTTCATCAGTACTTTTCCGCATATGACCATCGAATTGGATGATGCGAAAATTACCGGAACAGGTGATTTTAAAGGAGTTGAATTGGCTAACATAAAACAATTTTCTGCACATGTTAATTTTTGGAGTGTAATCGGTGGAGATAAAGTAGAAGTGGAAGCTATTCACTTGTATGAACCTTCGTTTGATGTGCGGATATTGAACAATGGTAAAGCGAACTATGATATTGTTAAACCGGATTCATTAAAAACACCGGAAGAAAAAGCGGAACCTTCTAAATTTGAATTGAAACTAAAAGAGTATTCGATTAATAATGCAAACATTCGTTACGATGATCAAGTGGGGGAAATGTTTACCGAATTAAGGAATATGACACATATCGGAACCGGAGATTTAACGGCGGATGTGATTGACTTTAATACAACAACCACAATGGATGAAATGACCTTTGAAATGAGTGGAATTTCCTACCTGAAAAAAGTGAAAACTGGTTTGAATGCCAATATATTAATGGAGTTCACAGATAAATCGTCAAAATTCACATTGAAGGAAAACGAAATGTCCCTGAATGCGCTTCATTTTTCAATCGACGGTTTCTATGAGATGTTTGACAAATACGACAACATGGATTTGAAATTGAAAGCAGATCAAGCGACGTTCAAAGATTTCCTTTCATTGATCCCAACCTTCTATCAATCAGGATATGAAAGTATGGTTGCCCAAGGAGATTTAGCTTTCAAAGGTGAAATCAAAGGGAAAATGGATGACAAAAATATGCCGGGTTGGGATTTCGGTTTGAATGTCGATAAAGCGAAAATAAAATACCCAGATCTTCCAGGTTCGATTGATAATATTGTGGTAAAAGCCAGTTCTCAATTTGCTGGTGGTGCAGACATGGATAAAATGACTGTTGATGTTCCGAAATTTCATGCTGACTTTGTTGGAAATATTTTGGATGCAACTTTAAAAATGAGAAATTTGATGACTGATCCATTAATTGATTCAAGGGTTTTAGCGAAAGTCAATTTAGCTACTTTAGGTAAAGTAATTCCATTGAGTGAAGGTGAGTCTTACCACGGAAAACTGGACGCTGATGTTGTGTTGAATGGTCGTGAAAGTGCATTGGAAAAAGGAGATTTCGAAGCATTTAAAGCAACAGGAAAAGTGTTGTTGTCAGATATGTTGTACAAATCAAAAGATTTGCCGACTGAAGTGGCTATAAAAACAATGTTATTGCATTTTTCACCACAGAATGTGACCTTGGAAAGTCTCGATGCTAAAATGGGGAAATCTGATTTCCAGATGGCTGGTACAATTGATAATTATATGGCTTACATATTTCGCGGGGATTTGCTGAAAGGGAATTTTATCTTTAAAAGCAATAATTTGGATTTGGACGAATTGATGGGAGCGACTACTACGACTTCAACTCCGGCTGATACTGCAAAAGCGGCGACCACTACTACGGAATCAGAACCGTTTTTGATCCCAAATAATGTTGACTTTAACATGAGAACTTCCATTGCTAATGTAAAATACAACGGAATGAATATCAAGAATATCAATGGAGGTGTCAACTTAAAAGAAGAAGTTGCCACACTTGATAATTTGGCTATGAATGCTATGGGAGGTTCCATTGTTTTGAACGGGAAATACGATACTAAGGAGCATACAAAACCATTGGTGAATTTTGGTTACGATCTGAAAGATGTTGATATCAAACAATTGGCACAAAACTTTTTGACAATTCAAAAATTGGCCCCGATTGCACAATATTCATCCGGGAAAATCAGTTCGAAGTTCGAGATGAAATCGGCCCTAAAACCGTCTATGGAACCAGTGTATAATACCTTGACCGGTTCTGGTGATTTGTTTTCAAATATGGTTTCAATTTCGGGGTTTAAGCCTTTGGAGAAAATTGCTGAAGTGACCAAAATGGAGAAGTTATCTAAGCAAACGATAAAAGATTTGAAAGCGGCATTCAAGTTCAGTGACGGGAAAGTAACCCTGACTCCTTTTGATGTCAAATTAGGAAAAGTAGTAACCAATATTTCAGGATCATCTTCTTTCGAAAAAGAGATCAATTATGTTTTGAAAATGAATGTGCCGAAGGAAGAAATTCCAGCGAGTATGATTAAAGTGGTTGAAGATCAATTGAAAAAAATCAACAACCTCGTTCCAAAATTGGATCTGAATGTGATTCCGGATGTGATACCGGTAAAAGTTAATGTTGGAGGAACAGTAACAGATCCAAAGGTGACCACCGATTTTAAAGAGTCACTTCTGAAAGCTACAGGTAACCTGAAAGATAATTTGAAGAATACCGGTAAAGAAATTTTGAATCAGGCGAAAGATTCAGCGAAAGCAATTATCAATGATAAAATTAATGATGTTAAGGAAGATTTGAATGCTAAAAAGCAAGATGTTTTGAATAATGCTCAGAAGCAGGCAGATATGGCAAAAACTCAAGCGAAGCAAGCTGCTGACGCGATACGCACAGAAGCTGACAGAGAGGCAAAGTCATTAATGGATGAGGCTGGATCAAATCCAATCAAGAAAAAAGCGGCTGAGGTTGCTGGTAATAAATTGAAGAAAACAGAATACGACAAAGCTCAAAAATTGGAAGATGATGCCGATAAGAAAGCTGACGCTATTATGCAGAAGGCAAAAGATGATGCAGATAAAATTAAATAAAGACGGTTTACTCAACCATCACTTCATAATAATAACAAAGACAGTGCATTGAACTGTCTCCGAAATGCAAGAAAAGTTGACAAGTAAAAAAAGCGCATCATATCTCCCGTATCAAGTAATTGTACTTCTTCAGCGAATGGGGATTTTGATACTATTTATGCTTTTTGCTCGGATTATTTTCTATGTGGCTAATTACGATAGTTTCCCTAGTGTAGGGATCTTTGATTTCTTAATAGGAACGTGGTTTGACTGCATTACTTTGGGGATTTATTGTATTCCACTTTACGGACTTTTTTTATTACCACTTCCAATTCGAGGATATCGCTGGCACAAATTGCTGATGAAATTGCTTTTTCATACAACCAATTGCCTGATACTTTTCTTGAATTTGTTGGATGTGGAATATTTCCAATTCACCAGTAAACGATCCACCGCTGACTTATTTGCAATTGTAGGTGCAGGAAATGACATTGCACAATTGCTGACTACCTTCGTAAAAGATTTCTGGTGGCTGATTCTGTTTTTTATTCTTTTCATTTCTGTTTCTGAATGGTTGTATCGTAAGACAGATCGAACTTTCGAGAAAATCAAAGATGCTACGAAAATGTTTTATTTTAAAAATGGATTGACATTTTTAATTTTTGTTCCACTCTTTTTGATCATCGGCAGAGGTGGACTTGGTGTTCGTCCGATTGGAGTTATTGAAGCTTCGAATTATACACGTGCTGAGAATACCGCTTTGGTTATGAATACCGCTTTTACGATGATTAAATCATACGGAAAAGAATCCCTCGAGATGAAAACGTATTTTTCTGAAAAAGAAGAAGAGAAACTTTTTAATCCGATCCAAATTTCAAAACCTCAACATATTTTACCTGATGGTACCAATGTAATGATCATCATTTTAGAAAGTTTCGGTGATGAATTTGTGGGGGCTCACAATCAAGATGTGAGTTACACCCCATTTTTCGATTCTTTGATAGGGCAGTCATTAAATTTTGAATATGGGATTGCCAATGGCAAAAAGTCAATTGAGGCTGTTCCGGCAATTATAGCGTCAATTCCAAGTTTGATGGATAATCCCTATATCTCTTCGTCCTATGGAAATAACAAGCTGAATTCTTTGGCTCAAGTTCTAAGGGGAAGAGGGTATGAAACAGCCTTTTTTCATGGGGCAACAAATGGTTCAATGCGATTCGACGGATTTGCTAAACAGGCAGGATTTCAGAGCTATTTTGGAAGAACTGAATATAACAATGATAAGCATTTTGATAAAACTTGGGGGATTTTGGATGAATATTTCAATCCGTGGACAGCGAAGCAAATGAGTAAAATGAAGCAACCGTTTTTCAGTACGCTTTTTACTTTGTCCTCACATCATCCGTATTACATCCCTCCACATATGGCTAAAAAGGTAAAAAAAGG
>CAIUKX010000633.1 GCA_903899795.1 uncultured Flavobacteriales bacterium | reverse complement strand
TTTTCAGCAACACCTTTATTGTAGTAGGCAGCTGTGAAATGCGGATCAGCTTTAATGGATTTGCTGAATTCGTCAATCGAAGCGGTGTATTTTTTTTCTCCGAACAATTGAATTCCTTTGTTATATGCCTCCTGACTTTGTGCCGTTACTGCATTTTTTTGGTTTAAAGCAGCAATCGAATCCCGATATTTTATTTCGGTGGGAGTTAATTCTTCCAACTGTGCAACACTTGAAAAGGTTACTAACAGAGAGAGTGAAAGAAAAATACGATTTTTCATTTTCATAGTTTTTAGTTTAACTTTTGGTTTTTGATGGGGAACCATCGTTCATAGCGGGTCGAAATTACAAAGTTCGAGCCATTGTTGATCCAATAAGTTTTCAACATTAGGAGCGACTTTTCAAAAGAAAAAAGATCGTTACCTTAAAGACCAAAGATTTAAGACTAAATTTCAGAAAATATTAGAAGTACATTTTACGGTTGTTAGAAATTTATGCTCTTTTTGCGCTCAACTAGGGTTTTCTGGATTGAGGCGATTGTCTTACTTCTTATTGTCTAAAGCAACGTTGTGGGACAAACATAATCAGTCAAAGGGATTTCTGTTTTTGAAATAGCAGTAAAACCACCTATGACATCTACAAATTGCATAATGTGATGTCTTCTGAGAATGGAAGCTGCAATCATACTGCGATACCCACCGGCACAGTAGAGAATAAAAGGACCTTTGGGTAATCGCTCCAAACTAGATTCAAGTTGGTTCAATGGGAAATTAATAGCTCCAATAATATGTTGCGTATTGAACTCGTTTTTCTTTCTTACATCAATTATTGGATAATTATCATCATACAATTGAGTAAAGATTTCTGCTGTAATGCGATCGAATGATATGGTTGACTTTCCAGCCTTGTACCAAGTTTCCAAGTCAACGTCAAGGTATCCGATTGCGCCATCGTAACCAATTCTTGACAAACGGATTAATGCTTCCAGCTCTTTTCCTTCCGGACAGATCAAAGCAATTTTTTGTTTTATATCAGGGATAAGTTCTCCTACCCACATAGCGAAATTACCATCTAAACCAATAAAAATGCTATCAGGAATCGTGGTTGATGCGTATTCAGTTGCACTTCTGCAATCCAAAATCAATACGTCATCTTTAACAATTAGTGCCTCAAAGTCATCCATTGAAATTGCTTTATTGGCTTTAGATAAGACCTTATCGAGTGCTTCAGATCCTTTAATATTCAGTAATACGTTTTTAGGGAAATAGGCTGGAGGGCTTGTTAATCCGTCGAGTACTTCTTCAATAAATTCATCTTTACTCATGTTAGAACGAAGGGCGTAATTCGTTTTTTTCTGATTCCCTAAAGTATCGGTCGTTTCTTTACTCATCATTTTCCCACAAGCACTTCCGGCACCGTGATTAGGATATACTATCAATGTATCAGGTAAAGGCATAATTTTCTTACGAAGTGAATCGTAAAGCATACCAGCTAATTTTTCTTCGGTTAATTCGGAAACAACGTGTTGTGCTAAATCAGGTCTTCCTACATCCCCAATAAAAAGTGTGTCACCAGAAATAATACCATGTGGAATTCCTGACTCGTCATAAATCAAATAAGTTGTGCTCTCAAGTGTATGTCCTGGGGTATGTAATGCTACAATTTTGCATCCGCCAATCATGAATTCTTGATTATCCTCAGCTATTACAGCTTGGAATTCCGGTTTCGCAGTTGGTCCATAAACAATACTTGCGCCTGTTTTTTGAGCTAAATCCAAATGACCACTTACGAAATCTGCATGAAAATGAGTCTCAAATACATATTTTATCCTTGCATGATCCATTTTTGCTTTTGAGATATATTCATCTACTTCTCTCAATGGATCAAACAAGGCAACTTCTCCTTCACTTTCCAAATAATAAGCAGCATGAGCAAGACAATTGGTGTAAATTTGTTCAAGTTTCATTTTCCAGTATTCTAAGAGTTCTGCAAATATCTCCTCACAAATTCAATTCATAAATGATGTTTATTATTGGTAAACCTGTTTGTTGTCATGTGGATGCATTTTTAGTTGATTTCACTAGTGAAAATACTTTCAAAAAATAGTATATTTAGCCCGTTAAATTTATTACCATACCATGTCAAAGGAAGTATATATCATTGATGGCGTTAGGACAGCCATAGGAAGTTTGGGAGGAACATTATCGTCCGTTCGTGCGGATGATTTGGCGGCTCATGTAATTAAGGCTCTGATGGATAAACATTCTGGCTTGGATCCATTGGCGATTGAAGAAATCGTTTTTGGTTGTGCAAATCAAGCTGGAGAAGACAATAGAAATGTCGCAAGGATGGCCGGATTGCTAGCAGGACTTCCGCATCAAATAGCTGCTGAGACGGTTAATATTCTTTGTGCATCCGGAATGGCGGCTACCATCAATGCAATGCGTGCCATTAAAGATGGAGCAGGGGATTTATATATATCCGGTGGTGTAGAGCATATGACCAGAGGACCTTGGGTGATTTCAAAAACGAGTTCAGCTTATGGTAGAGATGCGCAGATGTATGATTCATCTTTTGGCTGGAGGTTCATCAATCCAAAATTGGAAGAAGTGTATGGTGTTGACAGTATGGGAATGACTGCTGAGAACTTGGTAGATATGTATGGCATCGACAGGGAATCTCAGGATAAATTTTCGGTTTGGTCACAGCAAAAAGCGGCAAAAGCAGCTGTAGCCGGACGTTTTTTAGAAGAAATCGTTCCAGTCGTGATTCCACAAAAGAAAAAAGATCCGATTATTTTTGATACAGATGAATTTGCACGACCTGAGACAACAATGGAGTCCCTTGCGGGATTGAGACCGGCGTTTAAAAAGGATGGAACTGTTACTGCAGGAAATGCTTCTGGTTTGAACGATGGTGCTGCAGCTTTATTATTGGCCTCAAAAGAAGCGATAGAAAAACATTCACTAAAACCTTTGGCTCGTATAGTTGGTGCTGCCGTGGCTGGAGTTGAACCACGAATAATGGGAATTGGACCGGTCTACGCTATTGAGAAAGTACTGGCCAGAACAGGTTTGACCTTGGATCAAATGGATATTTTAGAGTTGAATGAAGCCTTTGCTGCACAGGTCTTGGCTTGTACTCGAAAATTAGGTTTAGCTGACGATGATCCTAGGATTAATCCAAATGGTGGTGCTATTGCATTGGGACATCCGTTAGGTATGACGGGAGCCAGAATCTTGTACACAGCAGCTTTGGAATTGCAAAAATCGAATAAGCGGTATGCCCTTGTGAGTATGTGTATTGGCGTTGGGCAAGGTTATGCCACAATTTTAGAAAAGGCTTAATTCCAACCTAATTGTGAATAACTTCGTTACCAGTTTACGAACTGAAAAAGGAGGTAAAGCTTCTATTTGAATTTCATTGTAAAGCGCTATAAAACTGTAAAACACATTTAATGAGATATTTATTCTTTATTTTAGGGAGTTGTTTATTGCTTTTTTCCTGTAAGAAACAAAAAACAGTTTGGGATTCCGATTGGAC
>CAIUKX010000632.1 GCA_903899795.1 uncultured Flavobacteriales bacterium | reverse complement strand
TGCGGTTCACCGTGCTTTGATCGTTGTAGATATGCCTTTCGGTTCGTATCAAGGAAATTCGAAGGAAGCTTTGTCTAATGCGATAAAGATCATGAAAGAATCCGGTGCCCATGCTGTAAAATTGGAAGGTGGGAGAGAAATCATAGAATCCATTTCTCGAATTTTGACTGCTGGAATTCCAGTGATGGGACATTTGGGACTAACTCCTCAATCGATTTATAAATTCGGAACGTATGTTGTTCGAGCAAAAGAACAAGATGAAGCAACTCAGTTGATTGAAGATGCGAAAGCGTTGGAAGAAGCGGGCTGTTTTGCTATTGTTTTGGAAAAGATACCCGCTGAACTGGCTGCTAAAGTTGCAAAAAATCTAACCATTCCAATCATTGGAATCGGTGCAGGAGGGGGAGTAGACGGACAAGTTTTAGTGGTTCACGATATGTTGGGAATCAATAACGAATTCAGTCCCCGCTTTTTAAGAAAATACAACAACTTGTATGAGCAGATGATGACAGCTTTTCAATCGTATATCAAAGATGTAAAGTCGGGTGATTTTCCGAATGAGAATGAGCAATATTAAGATTTGCACGGACATTTTATCTTTTTGAATTTGAATGAAATGATGAACTCTTCACTGATTGATGTATTATATGAAGACAATCATTTGATTGTAGTCAACAAAAGTGCTTCGGACATTGTTCAGGGTGATAAAACGGGTGATGAAACACTGCCTGATCGGATTAAACAGTTTTTGAAAGAAAAGTACGATAAACCTGGGAATGTTTTTTGTGGGGTGGTTCACCGTTTGGATCGTCCAACAAGTGGAGTAGTGGTATTTGCCAAAACAAGCAAAGCGCTTTCCCGATTGAATGAACAGTTCAGGGATAAATCGACCAGAAAAACGTATTGGGCAGTTGTTGAAACGGAACCAAAAGATAAGCAAGGTAGGCTTGTTCATTTTCTGAAAAAGAACGAAAAGCAGAATAAATCCTATGCCAGTTTAACAGAAGATAAAGGATCAAAACAAGCTTCACTCGAATATAAACTAATAGCAAAATCGGACAAGTATTTCCTTTTGGAAGTTGAATTACATACGGGAAGACATCATCAAATCAGAGTGCAGTTATCTACAATTGGTTGCATTATCAAAGGAGATGTAAAATATGGAGCAAGAAGATCAAATACCGATGGATCGATTCATTTACATGCCCGATTTTTGGAAATCAACCATCCTACAACGAAAGAATTGATCAAAATTACCGCCCCTGTTCCAAACGATCCGTTGTGGAAATGGTTTGAAGAAAAAGTAGGGAGCTGACCTTCAATTGAAATCATAAAAAAAACTAATTCTAGCTGTAACTTTTTATTCTAGTTGTATTATAGATTTTAAAGTTGTAATTTAGAATTTACTATTACAGAAATGTTTTCATTGAATCAAAATAGAACTATATTTTATTCCTTTTCAAGGATCATTTTATCGATGACCATTTCTTTTGTCAGTTACAGTCATGCAGGTTTCTTGCAAAAAAACAGATATACTCAACCACGCGATACACTAAAAAAAGATTCAATAAAGCCAATTGAATATGTGGGACTTTCAAAAAATGTGGTTGAATATTTGAATAATACGAATGCTCCCAATTTTTTAGCACAATATCTTGCGAAAAATTTCAATGTATTAATGGATGATAATCAAGCTAAATTAATGAATGTTGTAGCTTCTCATTATGGTCTGGCAGATATTTTAGGAGATAGTAATAATACTCAGGTTCTTCAGTTTTTCATTGATGTTGATCACCCTGAAATTACAAATGATGATATGTCTTGGTGTTCAGCCTACATGTGCTGGTGTGCAAAACAAGTCGATTTGGAAAGAACCAATAGTCTGATGGCTCGATACTGGCTGGAGGTTGGCAGGGTAGTAGAGAAGCCACAGACAGGTGATATTGTGATTTTCTGGAGAGAAAAACAACGTTCATGGCAAGGTCATGTAGCAATATTTATCAACGAAGATCCGATAACCCATCAAATCTTTTGTCTGGGAGGAAATCAAGACGACAAAGTATGCGTGAAACCTTATCCTTCTGAACAATTATTGGGATATAGGAGGTTAAGCATTCTGCCTGAACCTGAAGTTGTTGAAGAAGTAAAGTAGGGCATACCTTTAAAATTTCAAAGTACACAAAGTAGGTGCCAAGTTCTCTGAGGAAAATTTGAAGTTTTGTCCTTGTGGATTTGTATACAAGATTAATATCCACTGCAGTATCTTTTCAAAACTACTGCTTGATTTTTGTGAATCCGTTGTCTACTTGTTGTTCCTTTTCTAATTATAATCACAAAAAAGAGGTAAGAAAATTAATTCTTACCTCTTTGGTATTTTTATTTGAAACTCTTTTTGAAATTAAGCTTTCAATCTTTTTGAGAAGTCGATCAAAATCGGTGTAGCAACACAAAGTGATGAGTATGTACCGATAACGATTCCTACTAATAAAGCGAATAAGAAACCTTTGATCGCAGGTCCACCGAAGATGAACATGATCAAGATTACTACGAACAAGATCATTGAAGTATTGAACGTACGACTCAATGTAGTATTCAAAGACTTGTTGATAATTTCATAGTGGTGATCATCTTCTTTACTGTTGCGAAGATTTTCCCTGATCCTATCGAAGACGATGACGGTATCATTCATGGAATACCCGATGACTGTCAGGATCGCAGCAATGAACGCTTGATTGACATCCAGACTAAAAGGAAGATGTCCATGAAGTAATGCGAAAATCGAGATAACAAAGAAAGCATCATGCGCTAAACCAACAATCGCACCGATAGAATACTGCCAGTGACCAAAACGCAATAAGATATAAGCAAAGATTGCGATCAATGATAATGAAATCGATGTTGCTGCTGAAGACCATAACTCACTAGAAACGGAAGCAGAAATACTTCTTGATTCCAAAACTTTGTAGCTTCCCATTTTATCTTTGGATGCTTGTAAAGCATTGTCCAGTTTTTGACTTACCTCAGCACTGGCTGTATCAACTTTTAGCTTGTAGTTGGTAATGATCTCAACATTGTAGTCATTTGATTTTGTTTTCAAATCGATTGAAGCAACTTCACCGTTTTCAACAAATTGTTTTTCTAAATTAGAACGTAAATAGTTGATGTTTGCTTTGTTTTCAAATTTTACTGCAAATGTTCTACCTCCGGTAAATTCAACACTTTGTTTCAATCCCATTGTGAACAAGGCAATCACACCAATGATTGTTGCTGAAATAGAGAACATGTAGAAATATTTTCTTTTTCCAACCCAGTCAAAATGGAAGTTTTGGAAAAGTCCTTTAGACATATTTGTACTAAACGTAATTGATTTGTTTTTTGCCAACCAGTTGTATACGATTAATTTAGAAATAATAATCGCCGAGAACATAGATGTAAAAATACCTATGATCAACGTTGTAGCGAAAGATTTAATCTCACCTTTCCCGAAAGTTACGAGGATGATTGCTACCAATAAGTGAGTTACGTTTGCATCAATAATAGAAGGTAAAGCTTTGCTAAAACCTCTGTTCAAAGATTCTTCCAAATCTACACCTCTTGCTTGTTCTTCACGGATACGTTCAAAGATCAAGATGTTGGCATCAACAGCTGTACCGATAGTCAATACGATACCTGCAATACCAGCAAGTGTTAATACCGCTCCAAATGAAGCAAGACATCCGAAGATTAAAACAACGTTAACGAATAATGCGATGTTTGCAGCCAACCCTGCTTTACCGTAGTAGAAATACATATAAATCAATACTGCAAGGAAAGCAAATGCAAATGAAATCAAACCAGCACGTGAATTTTCTAAACCGATTGTTGGTCCTACTTTCGTTAATTCTTTGATGACACATGGTGCTGGAAGAGCTCCACCATTCAATAATCCTGCTAAATCTTTTGCTTCTTCAATTGTGAAACTTCCTGAAATTTCTGTATTTCCACCAGTAATAGCATCTTTCACACGAGGAGCACTGTAAACAACATTGTCCATAGTAATGGCAACAATTCTTTGTTTGTTGTCATCTGTCATTTCAGCCCATTTATCACCACCAGCTTCAGTCATCGATAGGTTCACAGTAATCATACCACTGTTTTGATCGTATCCAGTAGCTGCTGATTTAATATCGGTTCCACCAACTCTAGCTTTTCCATTTT
>CAIUKX010000631.1 GCA_903899795.1 uncultured Flavobacteriales bacterium | reverse complement strand
CTCCATCATGGAAAGGTGGAATTAAATTCTGAAAAAGATAAAGGGACAGCTGTAACAATCATTATACCTATAAAGTATGAATGACGCTAAGTTGAAAATATTATTGGCGGAAGACGATCCTATGTTTGGTGAAATCTTGAAGAATTATTTGGAGTTGAGTAATTTTTCAGTGGTTTGGTGTAAAGATGGAATTGAGGCGTTCAAGAATTTTCATTCGAAATCGGATTGGGATATTTGCTTGTTAGATGTAATGATGCCTGAAATGGATGGTTTTGCTTTAGCTACCGAAATCCGTAAAATAAATCACGAAGTTCCACTTTTCTTTCTGACAGCAAAATCGTTGAAAGAAGATGTTTTAACAGGCTATAAATGCGGCGGAGATTATTATATCATAAAACCTTTTGATGCGGAGGTTCTGTTGTATAAAATCAATGCAACCTTGGCAAGAAGAAAAGGACAACGCATTGAACATGAGATCAACAAGTTTGAATTAGGAAGGTTCTCATTTGATTATAGTATTCGCAGACTGTGCTTTCAAGATGATTGCATACAATTGTCGCCCAAAGAAGCCGAGTTACTGAAATACCTTTGTTTATACAAAAATGATGTGTTACCGAGAGATCTGGCTTTGAAAAATATTTGGGGAAGCGATGATTACTTTAACGGGCGAAGCATGGATGTCTACTTGGCGAAACTTCGTAAACATTTAAGCAAAGATCCCGGATTAGAGATTATCAGTCTTCACGGAAAAGGTTTTCGCTTGGCGGATAATACACTCTAAAATATACTTGTTTATGGTTTTGGATCGAAATTGTTTGTTTTTTCTTTTACAATCATTTACGATCTAATTTTCGCCATGCATTTTTCAAAATCATGAAATCTTTCGTGATGCTATAATTGCGGGCGTAGATAAGATTTAATTTATCGTAAAGCGTATCGTCCAACTGACTCAGATTGTCAGCCGGTGTCAAAATTCCTTGTTTGATTTTAGGTAAATTCAAGTCACTGGGTTGCTGGATAAAATGATAACCTACTATTGACTTTTTTCCGATTACAACCGAAATGATGTTGCGGAACCATTGTCTTTTATTCTTGAAACTAAACATCAACAGGGGAGATGTAATGAGTAAGAATAAACCAATCAGGAAATCAAAAGTTCGTTTGTTTCTGATATTGGATTTCGTTGTAATTGAATTGATGTTCAAAATATACAAATCGCCTGCTGTATCAATGGAATTACTCCCGATTAGGTATAGACTTTCCGGTTGAGCAATTTTAAAATCTACATTATTTGAACTAATGGTGGACATCCAGTGGATGATACTTTGAGCTGAAGTATCTTTTGCACAAAAAATAATCTCGTCAATCGAATGGATATGAACCACCTGATCCAGCTGATTAATAGTACCGATATAACCCGCTTCTTTTTCTTTATTCGGTGATACAAAGTCAATCAAATCGATACGATGATTGGTTTGTTTGATAATTTGACTGACTCTTTCTGCTTCTTGTTTGCTACCGACAATTACAAATTTTTTGTTCTTGCTGACCGCAATATTGAACCGTTGTTTGAAGCTGAAGTGAAGAAACAGCCTGGAAATTAAATAATAGGTAATCACCCATGCCATTCCGATTAAAATATAGAGCCTCGAAAATTGCCAGGATTTAGGAAGCAAGGCATAAATGATCAAGATCAAAGATGTACCGATAAGCGGTCCTTTGATAAAGCGACTTAATTTCAATGGAGAATCGTATCCCGAGCTAAAGAAAATACTCAGCATCCAAACCATTGTATAGCCTGGAATGGCATACCGGAGTATTTCAGAAGGGAATTGGATGTTGTAACTTTTCCAATAATTCGTCAAAGCATATAGGCCGAGAATAATATAGGCTACATCAACAATCGGTAATGTGACACTTTTTATGAAACGAACCATCAACGCTAGAAATGCACGGAAGTAGATCGCGCAATTGATGAGAAATGAGAACAGCTTTGCGTTTTTTTGTGAGAAATGTTTTTCAGCAAAAATGACCATAGCTCTGTAAAACACAAAAACGTAATTGACAGAACTTTTTTTGGTGCTTTCTCCTTTGTAATGAATAATTCTGGTTTCTGGGAAATAGTAATTTTTGAAACCTCCTTTTTGAATCCGGTAGGAGAGATCGATGTCTTCTCCATACATGAAGAAAGCTTCGTCCAATAGTCCAACTCTATCTAAAGCGGTTTTCCGCATGAGCATGAATGCCCCACTGAGTATATCAATTTCATTGGTTTCGAATTCACTTAAATATCCCAAGTGATACTGACTGAAGCGTTTTGATTTTGGAAATAATTTTGACAATCCGAAAATTTTGTAAAAAGCTACAGATGGAGTAGGAAGTCCCCGCTTTGATTCCGGAAGAAATTTTCCTCTTCCATCCAGCATCCTAACTCCAAGTCCGCCTGCATCAGCATACTGATCCATGAAAGCAACAACCTTCTCAAAGGTATCTTCTTCAACGACCGTGTCTGGATTTAATAGCAGTACATATTCTCCGTTGGAAAGTTCAATTGCCTGATTGTTTGCTTTTGAAAAACCTCGGTTGTCTTTATTCGCAATGAGTTTTACGTCTGGAAATTTAGTGCGAACCATTTCAACAGAGCCATCGATGGAGTTATTGTCAACAACAAATACTTCACCTGAAACTTTCTCCAAAGCTTTTTTAACGGAATTGAGGCATTGTTCCAAAAAGAACTCGACATTATAGTTGACTATAATGACACTGATTTTATATGTTTTTTGATTTGTCAAATTT
>CAIUKX010000630.1 GCA_903899795.1 uncultured Flavobacteriales bacterium | reverse complement strand
TTTTTCAGTACTCGACTCCACTCTTCCAGCGCTGAATGATCATTCTCGATGTGTTCCAAAACGTCTGAAGCTATTAACAAATCAAACGTACTTTCCCCAAACTCTAAATTGATAGCATCCATTACAGACGTATTGTCAAGACCTTTGACATTACAAACTTCAATCGCTGTTTCACTTATATCGATTCCATGACTGTTTGTATACCCAAGCTGTTTTAATTCTGTTAATAATTGTCCACCGGAACAACCTATTTCCAATATTTTAGCATCAGTAGACAAATTCATTCTTTTGATGAAATCCACCAAAATTTGACGGCGAGCTTGAAACCACCAATACTCTTCTTCTAATTTATGGTATTTTAATTCGTACTCCTTATCCATTTAGTTTAACTATTTTACACTATTTAAAAAAATACTTACAACAAATTCACCTTTAATTTTTATTGATGATGATAAGGCTCACCTTTCAAAATTGTCATTGCCCGATACATTTGCTCAAAAAAAACCATTCGGATCATTTGATGTGAAAATGTCATTTTTGACAAGGAGATTTTTGCACTGGCTTTCTCATAAACTTCAGAAGAAAAACCATATGCTCCTCCAACTACAAAAACAATCCCTTTCCCTCCTTGATTAAATTTACGCTGAAGAAAATCAGAAAATTCAACCGAGGAAAATTGTTTTCCATTTTCATCTAAAAGTACTATTTGCTCCCCGGAAACAATTTTTGACAAGATCTCTTTTCCTTCGGAATCCTTGATTTGATCTATGGAAAGTTTCTTTGCATTTTTTATATCAGGAATCTCAATTCTTTCTAGAGTAACATAATGCTTCAACCTGCCTATATACTCTTTTTCACCTTCGATAAGGAAGTCTTTTCCTGTTTTCCCTATGCAAACGAACTTTATCTTCAAAAGAATTATTTTAAAATGAATTCCACTTCGGTCTTTCAAAATTAGTAAAGTTCAAATGAATTTACGGCACTATTTTTGTTTATTTTTGCAGAAAAATAACAGCATGGTTTTTTTGTACTCTTTATTAACTTCATTCATTTTATCTTTTTCTCCTGCAGGAGAAATCCCATATGTTGGACTAGAATCTGCTTTTACTGATAATAATGCGTCCAACATTGTAGCTCTGGGAAAAGACAAATTATTATTGAACGTACTGGGTAATGAAGGCGCTTACAGCCAATCACAAGCAACATTAGTCCTAAAAGACTTTTTCACAAAAAAACCTGGAACATCCTTTAAGTTTATTTTCAAAGGAAAAGAATCTTCAGATGGTTCTTTTGCAATTGGAACCTATTTGAGTAAGCAAGAAAGTTTTCGAATCACCATTCAATTCAAGAAAATAAACACTGATTTCAAAATTGAAAGTCTAACGATTGAGAAATCATAAAAAAATCAAAAAGAGCGGATTGGTCTAACTGAATAAGCAGAACATTTATTAAAAATAACCGGCGAACCATTATCCATCATAACAGACCATGCTGCATTCGTATCACTTTGTGACGATGACCAATAATATCCACTTCCTAAATTTGCTTCTGCCATTACCCCTAATGTTTTATCCAATCCTACTAATTCTTGAGTGGAAGGTAAGTACCAGTCATTAAAACCCAATGTATCCAAGTTATAGCAAATGGAAGCCGCTGAAATTGTAGTGTATGCTGCCACTATAGCCTCCGTATTTGATAATCCTGTACCGACGTCTGTACTTGTATTTACTGAAATGGCGGGACTAATACATCCCCATGGAGTAGAAGGTAAATCAAAAGGGCAGGCAATAAGTCCATGTTTTTTGGTTTGATCAATATAAAAAACTTTACCACCACCATAACTTTGACCAATCCAGTAGTAATAGCAAGAATGATCATCTTTACTAGCATCTTTATTGTAATTCAAAGCTTCAGGATCAGTGCACCCTCTTGT
The DNA here is from genome assembly GCA_903899795.1 of uncultured Flavobacteriales bacterium. Taxonomy (GTDB): domain Bacteria; phylum Bacteroidota; class Bacteroidia; order Flavobacteriales_D; family Crocinitomicaceae; genus CAIUKX01. The sequence continues at coordinate 12,936 of CAIUKX010000630.1, read as the reverse complement.
TTTTCTACACGATGTTAAGGAGTTTGTCAAAAATGAAAGTACAAGTAGTATGCCTAAAAATCTCATATATCAATATCAAATGTCTAGCGTAAAAGTACAAAAAAATGACTTAATTAAAAATAGGAGATTCTAAAATCCTTACTTTTGCTTCATGATTGATGAAATAATAGATATTGCTTTTCGTGAAGATATTGGTGAAGGAGATCATTCTTCACTTTCATGTGTACCAGAGAATGCGGTTGGTCACGCTAAATTAATCGTAAAAGATGAAGGAATAATTGCTGGAATTGAATTAGCAGAACGTATTTTTCATCGATACGATCCAGCAATGGAAATTACCGTTTTTATTAAAGACGGAGCACAGGTAAAATATGGAGACATCGCCTTTGAAGTTAAAGGGAGTTCAAGATCTATATTAGCTACCGAGCGGATTGTATTGAATTTCATGCAACGAATGAGCGGAATTGCAACACAAACGAATAAAATTGTTTCATTATTAGAAGGTTGTTCTACAAAACTTCTGGATACTCGAAAAACAACTCCTGGGATTCGTTACATGGAAAAATGGGCGGTTAGAATTGGGGGTGGGCACAACCATCGTTTTGCTCTCTATGACATGATCATGCTGAAAGATAATCACATTGACTATGCCGGTGGAGTCTCACAAGCAATTCTTCGGGCCAATGACTATTTGAAATCAACCGGAAAAGATTTAAAAATAGAAGTTGAAGTACGTGACGAAGAGGAATTAAACGAAGTTTTAGAGACAGGTCTTGTAAATGTCATCATGCTGGACAATTTTACACCTGAACAAATCAAAGCGGTTTTACCTAGAATTCCAAAAACGTTTCAAGTGGAAGCTTCCGGAGGAATTACTCTGGATACCATTCGAAGTTATGCCGAGACCGGGGTTGATTTTATTTCTGTCGGAGCGCTGACCCACAGCTTTAAAAGTATGGACATGAGTTTGAAAGCAAGTTTTGCATAGGTAGTGTATAGATAGTGTATAGGAACTGTATAGCTAATGTATGAAGAGTGTATGAAAAGTAGATTTACAGTATACCATAATTTTGTCTATCGGCACCCGAAGAAATTACCTCAATAAAATATCTGTTTGATAATTAATACCTGAAAAAACCGAATACCCCAAAGATCTATACATCTCATTTTATATCTTTTCAAGAAAAGACATCGGCACATTCACTTCAAAAAAATGATTTACAGTACTGATTGCTGCAATTACTCTATGTTTTCCTTTTATGTCGTAACAATCCCCTATCAATCCTTTAAAAGGGCCTTTGATTACCCTGATTTTATCCCCTTTTTCGAATGTAAAGTCCTCATCTAATGGTATAATATTTTCGGAGTCATTTAATAATATTCTTAGATTCTGAATTTCCAAATCTCTGATTTTTGCAGGTTTTTTCAGATATTTCAAAATACCCATCACCCCTTGAATCTTTAGTAATTCATTTAATTTCGCTTCATCTGTTTTCACAAAAACATAGGATGATATCAAGGGAGTTGTAACTTTTTTCTTTCGATCACTCCATATTCGAAGTGTCGTTATCAGCGGTAAATAGGCTTCAATTCCTGTCTCCTCTATTCGGTCAAATACTTTTTTCTCAGCCCTAGGCATCGTATAAACTGCAAACCAATGCGAAGGGATAATATCATTCTCCTTACTTTCCACTTGATAATTTTATGACATACAAATATAAGAAACTGTTTGGAATATATTCAGGCTAACTCCTCCATCGGATTCAACACCATCGAGGATATTTGTATCCATCAAGAATCCAAATCATCTAAAAGATCTTCTTGCTTATGTGAGGTCTCAATCTTTGGCGAATAAAAAAATGAAATCCCTGTAATAGCTAGTCCAACCACTATGATAATTGAACTATACGGCCAATGCATTAATTTAAAAATCAATCCTTTCAGAATAATCAAATTCCCTAGCCAAAACCAAAAATTATAACTTCGCTTTGTTTTTTCAGTTTTATAAGCCAATAGGTTTAAAAAAATCCCTATTGCTCCGGATACAATAAAAATATTTTTGGCAGTATGAGTACTAACCAGTGAATGTCCTATTCTTCCGAATAAAACCAAAGCCATCAAAAATGCGATGACAAAACAAATAGCCGACAAGTATTTAACTATCATATTCTGTAAAGATATTTTTTTCTTACAAATATTAAAATCTAATCTGTATTAATTTATTCCTCCTAACTTTTCTTATCTTCGACGCCAATTACTAAAAATAACATCCCGTAAAAATGATTGAATTATTTAAACATATACTAGACCTCGATTTTAATTGGATTGTGAGTGAATATCATAATGCTGTCTACATTGTTTTGTTTCTGGTAATTTTCATCGAAACAGGATTAGTTGTTATGCCTTTTTTACCTGGCGATTCTTTGCTTTTTACAGCCGGACTTTTTGCAGCTCCCAGCTTAGCAGGTGAACCAGGTATTTTAAATATAACCTATTTACTACCTCTTTTAGTAATTGCAGCAATCTTAGGTGATAATGTCAATTACTGGATTGGACGAAAAATAGGACTGGGAATTTTTAACTGGAAAATAAGAGGTCGCCAATTGGTGAAAAAAGAATACCTTAAAAAAACAGAATTATTTTTTGATAAAAATGGTTCAAAAGCTATTATCATGGCTCGTTTCGTTCCAATCGTTCGAACCTTTACACCTTTTGCTGCCGGAGTTGGAAAAATGAATTACAAAACATTTTTTCTATTCGACATACTAGGTGGATTTTTATGGATTTTCGGGTTAACGCTTGCGGGATATTTCTTGGGTAACATTGAATGGATTAAAACCAACATAGAGAAAGTTTGCCTTGGAATTATTTTCTTGTCTGTCCTTCCAATGATCATCAGCTTTGCAAAAGCTAAAATGGGAAAGAAAAATGCGTAAATTCGGATTAATCGGTAAAACACTTCATCATTCTTTTTCAAAAACATTTTTCACGAACTTTTTCGAAAAAGAACGGTTGGATGCCGAATATTCTAATTACGAAATCCCTTCCATTGAAGAGATTATTCCTTTATTGAAATCAGAAAAGATTTCAGGTTTGAATGTCACTATTCCCTACAAAGAAAGTGTTATCCCTTTTTTAGATGAACTTTCGGACGATGCGAAGGTTATTGGGGCAGTGAATGTTATCCAATTCAAAAATGGAAAATCAATTGGACATAATTCCGATGCTTATGGCTTTCATCAATCCATCAAACCTTTTTTGACCAATCTTCATGAACGAGCATTGATAATTGGTACTGGAGGCGCATCAAAAGCGATTATACATGTGTTCAAATCACTGGGTATTGACGTTATTACCATTTCCAGAAATCCAGATGGACCAAAGCAATTTGGCTATGATGACATCAATGATCACATGCTCCGTGCCTGTAAAGTCATTGTTCACTGTACACCTTTGGGAACTTATCCAGCTGTTGATGAATGTATTCCTTTTCCATTTGAATATTTGACAAAAGATCACCTAGTCGTCGATTTGATTTACAATCCTTCCAAAACCAAATTTCTTCAAAAATCAGAAGAACAAGGTGCCACTATTTTAAACGGAGAGTCCATGCTGCATCAACAAGCTCTGAAAGCTTGGGAGATCTGGAATACCTAGATAAAAGACTAGAAGACGCAAGACAAAAGACTTAGAAAAAGTAAATCTCAAATAATAGTCAGACAAGGATAGAAAAAAGAAGATCAAGCAAACAGATTCTTTTTTTGTTAAAACCTTCACAAAAAAGTATTCATGTATTACATGCTAAAATCTCTCTATTTTCATGAGTCTTTTATCTTACATCTTTAAATCTTTTGTCTATTTTTGCCATCAATGAAATTAAAATAAATCTTATGTCAAAAATTAAAGTAGCAAACCCTATTGTCGAGCTGGATGGCGACGAAATGACACGCATAATTTGGAAATTTATCAAAGACAAATTGGTATTACCATACATCGATTTGGATATCAAATATTATGATTTGGGAATCGAACATCGTGATGCGACGAATGATCAGGTGACTATTGATGCTGCCGAAGCAATTAAAGTTCACAAAGTTGGAATCAAATGTGCTACCATTACTCCTGACGAAGATCGTGTAAAAGAATTCAACTTGAAATCCATGTGGAAATCTCCAAATGGTACCATCAGAAATATTTTGGACGGAACTGTTTTCCGTGAACCAATCGTTTGTCAAAATGTTCCTCGCCTAGTTACCAACTGGACAGCTCCGATTATTGTTGGCCGTCATGCTTTTGGTGATCAATACAGAGCTACTGATGCAGTATTCAAAGGAAAAGGAAAATTAACAATGACCTTTACACCGGAAGATGGAAGTGCACCTCAAACATTTGATGTATACAATTACCAAGGAAATGGAGTGGGTAAGGCTATGTAAAATACCGAAGAATCGATCCGTGGATTAGCTCAATCATGTTTCAACATGGCTTTAAGTAAAAAATGGCCATTGTACTTATCTACAAAAAATACAATTCTAAAAAAATACGACGGTTTCTTTAAAGATATTTTCCAGGAAATCTATGAAAATGAATACAAAGCTCGTTTCGAAGCCATTGGAATTACATATGAACACCGTTTGATTGATGATATGGTCGCTTCAGCATTGAAATGGCATGGAAATTTCGTTTGGGCTTGTAAAAATTACGATGGTGATGTTCAATCAGATACGGTTGCACAAGGATTCGGTTCGTTGGGTCTTATGACATCAGTTCTGATCACACCAGATGGGGGAATTATGGAAGCTGAAGCTGCACATGGCACAGTAACCAGACATTACCGTGAACACCAAGCGGGACGAAAAACTTCTACCAATCCAATCGCTTCTATTTTTGCATGGACAAGAGGTTTGGCTTTCAGAGGGAAATTGGATAACAACCAGGAATTAATTGATTTCTGTACAAAATTGGAAGAAGTTTGTGTTGAAACAGTTGAAAAAGGTGTTATGACAAAAGACTTGGCGGTTTGTGTTCATGGAAATAAAGTAAACCATGGTGAACATTATGTATATACTGAAGAATTCTTAGATGCCCTTGATAAAGGAATCCAAGAGAAAATGGGTAAATAAACGCCTTAAAAATACAAAATTGAAAGCTCCTCAAAATTGAGGAGTTTTTTTTTGAAAACTATATTAAACTGAAATGCATCAATACGCTTCCAAAACACAAGTGCGCACGGAACTGGTATAACCTTTACACAATTTTGTTGCTTTTCGTTTTGAGTTGTACATGGTGTATGTATCCACATCAACTGTTCCATTAACGGTACAAGTGCAGGTATATTGTTTATTGCATGAACACAAGTAAGTCAACCCTAAAGCAGCAATAACAAATATCTTTTTCATATATGATTCTCTTTGATAAGTAGTTCAAAAATACAAAAAAATTAGTGGAGATTTTACTATTCACAAATAGAAATCCATTTGTATTATTTGACAACATAACCGAATCAATACCAATTGACACTTTTTTTGATTTTTGTGAGAAAAAAAAGGATCAAAAATTGAAAAAGGTTTGTCCGTTCAATAATAGCAAAAATATAGATCGATTTTGGTAAGATAATACATTGTTAGATAAACAACATTACTTACTTTTACATCTCAAAAAAACACACTTTATTATGTCAAATGCAATATTTAAAGTTCCGACAGCAATCAATGAACCTGTAAAAAGTTACGCCCCGGGTTCTCCGGAAAGAGATGAATTGATTTCAAAATACAGAGAAATGTACAATCAGGAAGCTATAGACGTTCCTATGTACATTGGTGGTAAAGAAATTCGTACAAACGACAAAAAGAAAATTTCCCCTCCACACGATCATACGAAAGTACTGGGCTATTCTAACATTGGTGATGCTTCGCACGTGGAACAAGCAATAGAGGCGGCCATGGCTGCACGTAAACAATGGGCAGATTTAGCCTGGGAACAAAGAGCATCTATCTTTTTGAAAGCTGCCGATTTATTAGCAGGACCTTTTCGTTCAAAAATGAACGCAGCAACGATGCTGGGACAATCTAAAAATGTTTTTCAAGCGGAAATTGATGCGGCCTGCGAATTGGTTGACTTCCTTCGTTTCAATGTACAATACATGACTCAAGTTTATTCCGAGCAACCTGATTCTTTACCAGGAATGTGGAATAGATTAGAATATCGACCTTTAGAAGGATTTGTTTTTGCATTAACTCCCTTTAACTTTACAGCTATTGCTGGTAATTTATGTGCTGCTCCAGCTATGATGGGAAATGTTGTGGTATGGAAACCTGCAGAAACACAACTATATTCGGCACAAGTCATCATGGAATTGTTTAAAGCTGCAGGTGTACCTGATGGTGTGATCAACATGGTCAATGTTCGTGGTCCTATAGCTGGTGATGTGATTTTCAAACACAAAGATTTTGCCGGATTCAATTTTACTGGTTCAACTGGAGTTTTCCGTTCATTGTGGAAAGAAATCGGTGATAATCTCGAAAAATACAGAACCTATCCTCGCATCGTTGGGGAAACAGGTGGTAAAGACTTTATCATGGTTCACAAATCCGCTAGTGCTGCTGAAGTTGCTACAGCTATGTCAAGAGGGGCATTTGAATACCAAGGACAAAAATGTTCGGCTGCATCAAGAGCTTATATTCCTTCGAATATCTGGCCTGAAGTGAAAGAAATTTTGGTAAAACAAGTCAATTCTTTCAAAATCGGTTCAACGGAAGATCCTTCGAATTTCGTCAATGCAGTAATTGATGAAAAAGCATTTGATAAAATCGCAGGTTATATTGATTACGTAAAAACTCAAAATGATGCTGAAATCATTTGCGGTGGAACATACGATAAATCAGTTGGATATTTCATTCACCCCACAGTAGTTGTGACGACGAATGCAAAATTCCGAACCATGTGTGAAGAAATCTTTGGACCTGTATTGACAGTGTATGTCTACGATGCAGAGAAATACGAAGAAACAATGGAAATTTTGGATCAAACTTCTGATTACGCTTTGACAGGGTCAATCATTTCGAACGATCGTTATGCGATCAATACTGCCATCAAAAAATTGGAAAATGCAGCTGGTAATTTCTATATCAATGACAAACCAACAGGAGCAGTCGTAGGTCAGCAACCATTCGGTGGAGCAAGAGGTTCAGGTACAAATGATAAAGCTGGAGCAGCAATGAATCTGTTACGTTGGGTTTCTGCCCGAACAATCAAAGAAACATTTGTGCCACCAACAGATTATAGATATCCATTTTTGGGATAGAAAATGTGAAATCTAGACTCAAACTTCAATTTACCAAAAGTTAAATTATAAAAAAAGTGCGCTTTATTAATCTAAGGCGCACTTTTTCTATTTTGAAATTCCCTCTTTCTAAATATCATCATAATTTAAGGCTGTAATATCATAAGCTTTTGTTTTTGGAGAAGGTGGATCTACCAAAGCGTTTTTAATATTAAAATCCAAAATGGTTTTCAAAGGTCCCTTCTTGAAAGGATTGTAAATATATCCTCTCTTAGATGCATATCTACTCAGTGAACTATTTTTCAAGCACATAACCAGGATTCCTTTGTACTTATTTTTGAGAACTACCTTTTCAAATTCTCTGAATAATCCTTTCAAAACTGTTTTGTCACTCGAATCAATATCGATAAGATTTGCCAAATTATTGCTTGAAATACTAAAGATAAGATATCCGTTTATTTCGTTCTCTGCATTGTAATGACAGAGAATGGAATAGGTAAAATTAGGATTGGAAGTTCTCCATTTTACAAACTCTACTGTTTTCTGTAACGCCATACCTTCAGACGAATTACTGAAATTATAACGATCTAGTAAACCTGCTATTTCCCTGTAATATTTTATACCAGAATTCCTTGACCTCACAAAAACGGAAGTTAAATTCAGTAGTATTCTCGGTTTAAAAAAATTGAGAATTTCACCAACAAATAACCAATTTGTCTTTAGAAAACTCTTCGTTGATACTTTTGAACACAAAGTATACGAAAAACTACAATTTTCAATTTCAACTTCCTGAGCCAATAGTTTATTAACGGATTTCGATAAACCCCTCTTTTGATGATTAGGATGTGTCATTAAATCCGTACACTTATAGACGGATATTATTTTTCCGGAATTGGACATTTTTTCTGGAATCATAGCACCGGAACCAACCAAAACATCTTGAAAGAACACACCGATAAGTAATGCATCTCCAAAAGGATTTTCAAAATATTTCCATTTGAAAAAATTTCCCTTAACAGATTGACCAAAGGCACTTAGAAATAAATTTTCAAGTTGTGGAATATCGTTTTTATTTAATCTTCTGTACGAATATTCTTCCATTATTTCTTCAACATATTTTTTATAATCTTTTGCAAACCGTAAGTGTGTGCCAAGGCCATATTTGTGGATTGATGATATTGATTGACCCGATAAAAACCCTGACCCAAACCATTGTTTTTAACTTTGTTGATTCTATCTTCCGTTTTCAGTAAAAATCTATAACCTAAACTTTTAGACAAAACCTCAATCTCATCATTTACCTTCCCATTGGGATAAGCAATTACATCTATTTCTTTTTCGATAATACCTTCCAGTACTGATTTCGAATGAGTCAATTCAAACTCCAAATCATCTCTGGTGAGTTTGGTTAAAATCGCATGGGAATGGCTGTGCGACCCAAATTCTACCAAACCACTTTTATTCAATTCCTTCAAATCACTCTGAGACAACATTTTTGAATAATCAGCATCTTTCATTCCTGTAATTTCTCCCATTTCAACCACAAATTCTCTGCGCTTATCCTTAGGTAATTCCGAAAGTAAAGCTGTAAAAACCGATTCCGTATTTATAGGTCTCTGCATATCAATCTGTACAACTTCTTTCATAAATTTTCTATTTTCAAATGAATCTATTTTTGTTTGATTCAAAATATCATAAACCCTCACAAAATCTTGAGGTTTCGCTGTCTCTAGAATTTCAGTATCAATATTCACATTGAATTTGAGTCCAAGTTCTTTCAGAATCGGAAAAGCATTTGCCAAAATATCGTAATGCCCATCATCAAACGTAATCACAGCAGCTGGTTTTTTATTCGGTTTTGAAAAATAGGTGTCGATTTCAGAGAAATGTAAAACTTCGTAATATTTCTGAACAAATTCACACATTTCCTTGAATACATGAACCGGTACAGCAGGATAAAAAAGTGCTTTATCATTGTTCACTTGGTGAAACATAAGGACAAGTATTGATTTTTTCTGCCTAAAGGGTAAAAAATCAAACGTCATGCGTCGAAACAGATGCAAAACTTTATCTTTCATTGATTTAATTATAGAAATACACTGTAATTCAACCAATAATAGTTGAATCATCAACCAAATATACTAAAATATCCATGCTCGCTTTTATTTTTAAAACCACATTTAGAAATCAAAACCACAAAGTAGCAACGAAGTTAATTCCTCATTAAAAATCAATTGATAAATTTGTACCTAAATTGAATCCGTCATGATGCGCTTTTTTTACATTATTCTCTTCTTTTCACTACGTATAGCTACAAGATTGTATTTTAGAAAAAGAGCTGTTTACAACGCCCCAAAAGAATTTTACGGAAGAACCATTTATGTTAGTAATCATGCTGCTTCTTTCATGGATCCATTACTTGTGGCATTATTCAGAAGACCCATCGTGTTTTTCATGACTCGTTCCGATATTTTTACTCCACTTTTAAAACCCGTATTATGGGCAGCCCATATGTTACCCATCTACAGACAACACGATGGTGAAGACACAAAAAACAAAAATGAAGAAGTTTTTAAAACATGTAGTCGGATTCTTTCCTTCGGTAGAAATTTATTGATCTTTGGAGAAGGATTTACGGATGACGTTTTTATTCGACGACTTAAACCTGTAAAAAAAGGAGCTGTTCGAATCGGATTTATTGCCTTGGAAGATATGAATTGGAAAAAGAAGGTCTACATTGCAGCTGTAGGATGTAATTATTCTGACCCTAATAAAATGCGAAGTGATATCTTAATTTCGACATCCGATAAAATCTGTTTGAACGATTACAAAGAAGCTTTTCAAGAAAATCCTAGTAAGGTCATCAACGAACTCACAAAGAAAATAGAAAAGTTAATGCAGGAACAAATCACCCATGTAGCTGATAAAAACTGGACTTCTTTTCACGAAAACGTGATGCAATTGACTCGTAAAGGAATGAATGCTGATAATTACAATCCGAAACTTTCTTTGTATTCGAAATGGCGTTATTCTCAAAGTCTGGCCAACTGGATGAATGCTGAAAAACTGGATAATTCGCCTGAAATCCTTGATTTGAAATCTGAACTGGAAGGATATTTCAACTTATTGAAACGTTTCAAGTTAAAAGAAAAATACGTTTACGATTTCCAATCTGAAAACAAAGGAAGCCGATTCAAAGAATTATTGTTTTTATTAACACTTTGGCCCTTTATGCTCATAGGTCTAATTCATTGTTACATTCCCTATATACTGGTAAAGCGTTTCACTGAAAAGAGTTTCAAACGAAAAGTATTCTGGGGCTCAGTCAAAATGCTGCTCGGTAAGGTTTTCATGGGAATTTTCAACATCCCATTTATTTTCCTTTTCTACCATTTTGTCTACCCTAGTTATTGGTTAAGTTTAGCATACTACTTCTTTTTCATTCCAAGTTGCGGATTGATCGCCTACATTTATTTTATGAAACTGAAAGATTATAAAACAAAAGGGATCATCCAAAAAATGGATTTGTCTAAAATTATTTCGAAACGTCAGGCTCTACTTGAAAAAATACATCTCTTGCTGCCAAATACCTAGGAAGTATTGATGCTGGATATTTGGGAAAAAAAGCAATATTAGGCGTCCAAGTTAATTGTTAGTAGTGAAAGGGCTACACTGAACAAACTCTAACCTTAGTCTTAGCCTCAATTCGTCGTTTTAAGCCAATAAATAATCGAAAAAGCAGTTACTATAGAAATGAGTACATTCGCTATTGCCCAAAACCATTGACCATTTGTAACCAACTGTACAGTTTCATTACTGAAGGTGCTGAATGTACTGAATCCCCCGCAAAAACCGATCAGTAATAAGGGACTGATAAACGATTGGTAATTGATCTTTTCTTTAAAAATATAGATCACTAACCCTAAAATAATACAGGAAACCATATTGGAAATAAAGGTTGCTATTGGAAACTGAATCGAAAAATAATGTTCCGAAAACTTTGAAACTCCATAACGCGCGAGACTCCCTAAACCACCTCCAATAAAAATGTAAAGTAACGTCATCATAGATTGTAAATTTCTGTAATATTACTCATTTACAAAATAAAACGCTAAAGTAACATTACATATTCCTCTTCGTTTATTACTAATTATCGTTACAATTTGCCAAAGTATTAAATCAATTAATTTTAATACTTTTATGAAGGAACATTAAATTTAATGTCTTAACAAATATAAAAAACTTCATAAAGTCGTGTTATTTAATTCATTTGATTTTTTAATTTTTCTACCAATTGTATTTATTCTATATTGGTTTGTTTGCAATAAAAAAATAGGTTGGCAAAATTCATTGATTCTAGGAGCAAGTTATTTCTTCTACGGATGGTGGAGTTGGAAATTCATGATTTTGTTATTTTTGATTACATTACTTGATTATTTATACGGCTTTGGTGTTTCATCAGCAAATAAAAAAAGAGCAAAACTCTTTTTATGGCTTAGTATCATAAACAATCTTGGAATATTAGGTGTTTTTAAATATTATAATTTTTTTGTTGCTCAATTTCAGTATAGCTTAGAACTCATAGGTATACATATAACTCCTGCTTTATTAGAAATCGCATTACCAATAGGTATATCATTTTATACATTTCATGGCATGTCTTATGTCTTTGACATATATCGAAGCAAGCAAAAACCTGTCAAAAATCTCATTGACTATGCAGTATTTGTTAGCTTTTTCCCTTTGCTTGTTGCAGGACCTATTGAACGAAGTAATCATTTGTTACCTCAGATTCAAAAAAGGAGAGTATTTCACTATACTCAGGCTGTTGAAGGTTGTCGCTTGATTCTTTGGGGTATGTTCAAAAAAGTTGTTATTGCTGATAGCCTTGGGGAGATTGTAGATGAAATTTACATCAATTATGAAACGTATGATGCATTAAGTTTAATCATTGGCGCTATAGCTTTTAGCTTTCAAATATATGGAGATTTTAGTGGCTACTCTGATATTGCTATAGGTACTGCTAAACTATTTGGATTTGAACTTTTAAGTAACTTTAAATATCCCTATTTCTCTAGAAGTGTGGCTGAATTTTGGAGGCGTTGGCATATTTCTTTATCATCTTGGTTCAGAGATTATCTCTATATTCCTCTTGGAGGCTCAAAAGGAGGTAAATACAAAGCAATCCGTAATACTTTTATTATCTTCATTGTTAGTGGCTTTTGGCATGGCGCAAGCTGGAACTTTATAGCATGGGGATTTATACATGCCTGTGGATTTATGCCACTATTATTACTCAAGCAAAATCGAAAATACGTACTTGATACTGTTGCTGAAAATCGAAAACTACCAAACGCTAAAGAGTTATTTCAAATGGGAACGACCTTTATTTTTATCACGTTTGCTTGGATATTTTTCAGAGCAAATGGATTGCATACTGCCCTTGGCTACCTAAAACAAATAAGCAAAAGTATTTTTGAACACCCAAACAAATTATTAATTTTACCAAAAGAAATAACTGTCTTAATTTATATTTTACCCTTAATAGTTATAGATTGGTGGTTGAGAAGAAATGAAAGGGTATTAAAAACTATCCCAAATCCATTTTTACGTTATTTGAGTTATTCACTCTTAGTAGTGTTAATATTGTTCCA